>CAMYKF010000459.1 GCA_947258905.1 uncultured Pirellulaceae bacterium
TCCGCGAAGAACCCCTGAGGGGAGAATCCCGGCGCGCCGGGGAGGAGGCCGGATGAGGGGAGGCCGGATGATTGCAATGAAAATGCAAATTGCAAATTGACAGCGCTGCACCGCCCCTTGTTGCCAGGCCGGAGAATTCCTGTGGGGCAGTAGCATCCCGCAACAGGGCGCTCCGCCTGCAACTTCGGCCTTCGAAATTCCTTGTTCTGTCAGGTAATGATCTCGGGATCCTGTTGCGGCCGGTTGCCCCCATCGTCCTGCTCGGCTTCGTGCAGGATCATGATTTTCTGCCAGATCTTTTGCGACAGGCCGGTTGTCACTGATTCCACTTCATTGACGGCGGCCAGCGCCACATCGTCATCAAAGTTCTGAACGTACACGGCGGCCAGCTTGCCGGTGAGTGACAACATTTCACTGCAATAATCCAGATAACGCCGTAACTGGAACCGGTCCATTGTGGATTGCGGCGAGTCCTCAGTCGCCGTATAGACCGAAGAAATGACGCGGTCAGGATCCTTGGTCAACTGGTGCATGTCGATGACATGGGCGATCGACCGCAGTTCATGGATGGCTTTTAAGGCTCGCTGGCGTTTGACGCGTCGTTCCAGAGTGAACAGAAAAAAGAACAGGGCGCCGATAATCACAATCTCGTTGAATACCGGGTCCGCCGATTCCATGAAGTACTTGATCGTCATCTCCTCCTCGCTGAATCCGAACTTCAGCATAAAAGGCATGATCATGCCGGCTACAAAGATCAGCAGCACCAGCACCCAAACCAGCAGTTTGACCCACCAGATCGGTTGATTGATTTCCTCGGCCGTTTGCCGGGTACGGCCGCCAATCTTTTCGAGTTGGCCGCAAACGTTCAGCAGCCCTGAATCGGGAAACCGTTCCTCGATTCGGTTATGTAGCTTGCCAATCGTCTCGCTGACTTTTTGGGCATCCAGAATCGGCACAGTCATCTTGCCAGTTCCCGAACGAAGCACTCTGGAAAGCTGGCAATATGCGGCTATCACGACCCCGCGACAATCGACGGGCCGGTCAAATGGCCCAACGGCGCACAAAAACGGCGACGGGAATCGATTCCCGACGCCATTATTTGCGAAAGGTCGTTGTCCAACCTTTCCAAGGGAAGACAATTGCATCTTTCCCCAACTTCCCGGGGGAATCTGTGGCGTTCTTCACAGGATGCCCCGGCAATTCTAAAATCGGCGTCGAAGCCCCCGCAAAGTCGTTATCTCACTATCGAATTCAGGTGCAAACAAGCCACTTATTGCGGACATTTGCTGAAGTCGCCCTGGAGGACCACCGGGTTGGCAAGCTGGTTCGCGGCTGTCCAAAAAATCCCACTGACACAGTTCACGCATCGGAAACACTGTTTTGGTGTCCGGATGGACTGCCCCAGGGGCACTATGTTTCGCTGGTCAGTTCGCGACTGGGGCACCGCTTGCACGAGTGCCCGGAAATTGCGGATGCACTGCGCACGTTTTTGCTCGGTCTGACTCCGCATCAGGTCGTGATCAACGGCAGTGGTACGACACTGGACCAGCCCTTGCAACGCGGATGTCAGTTGTTTCGTCGACGGCTGATGCAGCTTGAACCGGTTCCCGAGCATTGCTCGGCCAGCTGGATCGAGGACGTCCTCGACCATCCGCCGGTTGACCATCATCGGGTGTTCTTCCATCAGGAAAAAGGAACCACGGACGACGCGGTATTCACGTTTGCCGAGCAAATACGAATCTTGCATGCGCGAGCCGGCGGTAACATTTTTCGACTGGCCGAGAAGTACGGCCGGCGTGCCGGTCGCAAATTTGTAATGACGCTCGTCGACACCAACATCAACGCGCCACAGGTTATCCGGCAGTTGCGTGAATTTGGCTGCGCGGACTGGTATATGTATCGCGACACCGCTGTTGAGTCCGAATTCCATGAGTCGCTGCAGACGCCCGGCGGCGATTTGTCCGTCGCCGACTTGCAAACGCTCAACGGCGATTTCCTCAACCACTGGACGCGCGCTCCGCATCGGCCAGCCCCTGACTGCAATGAACTGTCGCAATGGGACGATTTGTACTTCAGTTCGTTCCAGCAGGATGGGGCCCTCGCGACGCTGTGCCGGATTCTGGTCCAGCAGAAATTGCTGGCAAGCGGATTGCTGGTCCAGGACCGATTTCCGGTCGTCTGCTTCACCGAAACTCCGCTGGATCAATTTGCCGGGCGGCGGGTCTTTCGACCGCATTTGTCACGCTGGGACTTTGAGCCCTATGGCATCTCCATTCGGCGTTCAAGTCTGGAAAAACTTGGTGGAAAACCGGTGGATTACGGAACGGCCAGCGAGCGCGACCAGCTGCCGGGCGAGGAAAAACCATGGTTTGTCGTCGTTAATTCGGATTCGACAGACTGGTCCAGCGAGCGGGAATGGCGTGTCGCTGGCGACGTGGATTTGCGTCAATTGGGACCCGACGACGCTGTCGTATTCGTGCCTGACGAATACGCCGCCGGGATCGCAGCCAGATACAGCCGCTGGCCGATCGCGATTCTCAAACCTTCCGTGTCGTCGCCGATCGGCTAGTCAGCTGCAATTCGCAGACCCCGACTCGCCGAATTAGCGACCAGTGTTCATAATCAGGGCTGCTGCAATTTAACGCCTGTCGCCCAAAGGGATCTCATGTCAACACAAACCGCCACGCAACGCGCATTCAATTTTTCGGCGGGTCCGGCTGTCCTGCCCGAATCGGTTTTGGAACGCATCCGTGACGAGATGATGTGCTTGCCTGGCGTGGGAGCGAGCATTCTGGAAATCTCGCATCGCGGCGCGGCGTTTGTGGAAATCCTGCACGGCACACGCGATCGATTTCGGGAATTATTCGCGGTGCCGGATTCGCACGAAATTGTCTTTCTGCAAGGCGGGGCCTGCCTGCAGAACGCCATGATCCCTGCCAGCTTGCTGACCGACAAAAACCAGACCGCCGATTACATTATCACCGGTGCATGGGGCAAAAAGAGCGCTGCGGAGGTGCACCGCTTTGGCAACTTGCATGTTGCCTGGAACGGCCAACACGAGAACTTCTGTCGCGTGCCGGCCCCCGAGGAACTGGACTACTCCAACCAACCGGGCTATGTGCATTCCACATCCAACGAAACCATCCACGGCGTACAGTTTCGCGAAGGACCGGACACCGGCGGCGCACCGCTCGTTTCCGATATGTCGTCTGACATTCTGTGCCGGCCGGTCGACGTCAGTCGTTACGGATTGATCTATGCCTGTGCCCAGAAGAATTCGGGCATTGCCGGTCTGACCGTCGTGGTCATTCGTCGCGACTTGCTGGATCGCTGCGACGACCGCTTGCCGCTGTATTTCAACTACGCCAAACATGTGGCCGGTGATTCGATGGTCAACACGCCACCCACGTTCGCCGTGTATGTGCTGGGGCTGGTGTGCCGCTGGCTACAGGAGGAAATCGGCGGGTTGGAAAACATGCACTCCATCAACAACGAGAAGTCCTCGATCCTCTACGATATGATCGACAACAGCGGCGGGTTCTTCCGGGGTCACGCCCGGCAGCAGGATCGTTCGATCATGAACGTGGTATTTACGACACCCAACGAGGGCCTCGACAAGCAGTTCCTCGACGAGGCGGCAAAGGCCAACATGATTACCCTTAAGGGCCATCGCAGTCTCGGCGGCATCCGCGCCTCGATCTATAATGCCATGCCGCTTGAAGGCGTGGAGACCCTTGCCGCGTTCATGAAAGACTTTGCCAGCCGCAATGGCTGATTGCCAGCCGCAATGGCTGATTGCCAGCCGCAATGGCTGATCTTCCGAACTCACACCCGTCAATTTTTACTCCAATCAACCATCCATCATGTCGACATCCACACCGGTCGCCGATTCACCCGAACTGGTAGCCCAAAAGACCGTACGAATCATTGTTCTCGACAACATTGCCGCAGAAGGCCTGGAAATGCTCGAGCAGGCTCCCGGCATCGAGTACGAAGTGCACACGGGGCTCTCCGGCGAGGATTTAAGGAACGCCTTGCAAGGATTTGACGGAGCGGTGTGCCGCAGCGGCGTGAAGATTACGGCCGACGCACTGGAAGGCAACACGAGTCTCAAGGCCATCGCCCGTGCCGGTGTCGGTACCGATAACATTGACAAGGAAGCGGCAACGCGGCTGGGCATCGTCGTGATGAACACGCCGGCCGGCAACACCATCAGTACCGCCGAGCACACGATGGCGCTGATGCTGGGCCTGTCCAGAAACATTGCCCCCGCCCATGCCTCGCTGGTGGCAGGCAACTGGGATCGCAAGAAATTCTCGGGGTCACAGTTGTGCGGCAAGACGCTGGGGGTCATCGGGTTGGGCCGCATTGGGCAACAAGTGGCCACGCGGGCCGCCGCCTTTGGTATGAAGATCCTCGGTTACGATCCGTTTCTTTCCGACGCACAAATCGAGAACCTGCGAATTAAACCGGTCTCGACGGTCGAAGCGCTCTTGCCCCAGGTTGATTACCTCACCGCGCACACGCCGCTGACACCGGAAACCAGAGGCCTGGTGGACAGCAAGCAACTCGCGACCATGAAGACCGGCGTCTATTTGATCAACTGTGCACGCGGTGGCATCTACGAAGAAGCAGCGCTGGTCGAGGGACTCAAGTCAGGCAAACTGGGCGGTGTCGCGCTGGATGTTTTTGAAAACGAACCCTGCACCGATAGCCCGCTGTTCGGCATGGACAACGTCCTGGTCACGCCGCATCTCGGCGCCAGTACCGCCGAAGCCCAGGTGCAGGTTGCGACCGAAGCCGTCAAATTGCTCATCGGGTACCTGCAGCACGGTGAAATCAAAAGTGCCGTCAACACGACAGCCATCGATCCGGTGACGCTCAACAATCTCCGTGGATATCTGGATGCGGCTTATCGCCTCGGCATCATGTTGGCCGAATGGCACCACGGAGGAATCGAGAAGGTCGAATTGCGGTACTTTGGCGAATTGGCCCGTCAGGATCGGCGAATTCTTACTTCGTCCTTTTGCGCCGGTTTGTTACGCAAGGCCTCCCGCATCGTCAACATCATCAACTCGCAGGCCGTCGCCAAGGATCGGGGTATCGAGTTGATCACCACCAGCAATGAAAGGCACGATTCGCTGGCCGGGATGATTACGGCCAAGATCAGCGGCGAAGGGCTCTCACGCAAGGCTTCCGTCACCATCTTCGGCAAGGATATGCCACGGCTGATCGGTATCGGAAACTTTCATACTGACGCCTATATCGACGGCAACCTGCTTCTGATGTCGCATCGCGATGTGCCTGGTGTCATGGGGTACATTGGTGAGATTCTGGGCAAGGAAGACATCAACATTACCCAGGTGGCCATTGGCCGAGTGGATAAACGCGGTGGCGGTGCAGCGATCGGCGTGCTGAATCTCGATCATCCAGCATCCCAGGCCGCACTCGACAAAGTCGTGGAATTTCCCGGCATTGATGCCGTCGACCAGGTCTGTTTGCCGCCTCTCGGCCAGCTGCCCGAATGGCTGGCGTAACGGCCGCGAGCAATCAGGGACGAGTCGAATGGGGCGGGCCGACGCGCGTAAGCCTTGATCGGCCTGATCAGGCAAATTTGGTCGCTGCACGCACGTCGCTTGCTATCATTTCGTCAGCCTTCATACGCCTTTCGTTTCTTTCACCATTTTTCCCTTGTGGCGGGTTTTCTTTTCGGCTAGTTAACGCCGTCCGCCTGCAGAACCGTTCTGCCAGCACGCGAAGGATTTCGCGAACCGGCCGCGGCCGGGCGGCGTAACTCCAGAATCCAAAACACACCAACTCGATTGCGACTGCATCGCGATCGACCCACCATTAACGCAACGGATTGCTGTTGATGATGAAGCAAATTCGATTTTTGGCAGGCACCACCAGTTGTCTGATGTTGGCCGGGCTGTGTGGCTGCATGGCCACAGCAACGCCGGGCCATTCCAGCCAGTCACTGTTCGACACCGTGCGTTTTCAGGACGACGGTGGTCCGCAACAGATGCGTCCCGATCCGGTTGCCTTGTCGCCCGGAGCGGCATCAGCCAACTCGGCCGAGCTCCCCACACCCACAGGCGGCCAGGCCCAAATCGTCAAACAGGTCCTGATTACCGGCAACGAAAAACTTGCCGAGCACCAGATCTTGCGGCAGATTCGCACGCGACCGGGCCGTTACTTTGATCCTGACTTGCTGCAACAGGATGTGAACCAGTTATGGAAGATGCGGGAAATTCGCCGCGTCAACGGTCCCTATATCGATCAGCAGGCTGACGGAATTATCGTCACCATTGATGTCTCCGAGCGACTGTACATGGACCGCGTCCAGTACATCGGCAACCGGGCCATTACCGACCGGCAACTGGCTACCGAAACCGGACTCGCCAACGGTCAACCACTGGACTTGCACGCAGTGAAGATGGCCAAGACACGCATCGAGGACCTGTACGAGGAAAAGGGTTACCCGAAAACCGAAGTATCGATTATCGAGGGTGACGAATTCAGTGACCGCGAGGTCGTGTTCCTGATTCACGAAGACGAATTGCAGCGAATTGGATGGGTCACCTTCGAAGGCAACGAGATTGCCAGCGACGGCCGCCTGAGAAGTTTCATCAAAAGCAAGCCAGGCATCCTCTGGTATTTGGGCGGCAAGGTGATTCGCCGCGAGATGGAAGAGGATCTTTTGCGACTGGAGTCGTACTATCGCAGCCTCGGGTTCTTCAATGCCCGCGTTGGCCGCGAACTCAAGGAGAGTAACGACGGCCGGTGGCTGACGATTCGCTATATCATCAACGAAGGACCCCGATACCGGGTACGCAGTGTTTCATTTATCGGGAATGACAAGTATTCGCCGACTGATCTCGATTCCGTCGTGAAATTAAAACCGAAATCGGGCGAGTCACCTGAATTCAATGCCGCACGGATGAACGAAGACGTCACGCGGCTGCAGGATTTGTACGGCAGCCAGGGCTATGTGTTCGCCAAGGTACAGGCCGAGCCACGCTTCCTGGAAGAACCCGGCCTGCTGGACCTCGTTTACAACATCTCCGAAGGCGAACAGTATCGAGTGGGCAATATCAATGTGGTCATTGACGGCGAGTACGGCGTCACGCAACGACAAGTCGTGCTGAATCGCATGGGACTGCGGCCCGGCGACCTGATCGACACGCGGAGACTCCGCGAGGCTGAAGCCCGTTTGGTACGTTCGCAACTGTTCTCTGACGGCTCACCCAATTCGCCCGGCAACCCGCCACGCGTTGTTGTCAAACCACCTGAACTGGATGCCATCGGAACTCGCAGCTTGCACCGGTGACGCAAACTGCAATTCATTCCCCCACAATGTCGCTTGCCAATTGAAACATCGAACATGACGGAACCCAACGGCTTGCCAATTCGTGTCGCCCTGATTCTCAGCCTCCTCACGCTGGGCCTCGGCGGCTGCGCGACCACGTCTCCGCGATGGATCGATCAGCCGTGGACTCCGCTCGACTATGAAACGTCGCGAACGGACACGCCCGATGCGGGGCAGGCTGTGTATGAGGCCGCGGAATCTGGCGACGCCGAGGCAATGGCCAGCGAAGGACGCGGTGTATTGGTCGATTTAACCCAAAGCCGCGAAACGACCAGGGACACCGGCAAGAACGAAACATCAGGGCAGGAGATCATCCGCGGGCAGGACCCCGGCTCCAGCATTACGCCGCGATATCCGGTGAGTTCACAAAATACCGGCTATGTTCCTCCCGCGACTCCGCCGTTAAACGGTGGTCAACCGATCGGGCAACCGGCCCAGCAGCCTGGACCGTATGGAGGCGGAACGTATGTGCCTCCCGGGACGACTCAAACCTACCAGGTCACCCAGCCGGCGCTGACCCCCGGACAGCAAGTCATCGTGCCCAATCAGCAACTGCCGGTGGTCGGACCCGGTGTCGGCGGCGACGTCATCGTTCCGCCCAATTTTGCCGATATTGACGTTTTGCTGCGTGAAGCACAAACGGGCCGCATCACCTTTGGAGCCGCCTACAACTCCAACAGCGGTCTGGTCGGTCAAATCATTGTCGACGAGCGGAACTTCGACATTCTCGGTTTCCCGCGCAGCTGGGAAGACATTGTCAACGGCACGGCGTGGCGCGGGCGTGGACAGGGATTCCGACTGGAGCTGGTACCCGGTAACGAGGTCCAGCGATATCTGGTGAATTTCCCCGAGCCCTACCTGTTCAATACACCGATCAGTTTTTCAGCCAGTGGTTACTTCTTCGATCGCCGGTACTTCGACTGGGATGAACAGCGACTCGGTGGCCGATTTAATCTCGGCTACCGCCTGACGCCAGACCTGTCGATCAGCGCCGGTGTTCGCGCAGAAAGTGTTGACATTCACGATCCGCGCGTCGCCACCTCACCGACATTGAATGCTGCAGTTGGCACGAATGGGCTGTATGTGGGAAGTGTCAGCCTGATCAGCGACACTCGCGACCATCCCTTTATGGCCTCCGCTGGCTCGTATCTGGAACTGGCCTACCATCAGGCGTTTGGCGATTTCAGTTACCCGCGTGGTGACCTCGATTACCGCCGCTATTTCCTGATCTACCAGCGTCCCGATGGCTCGGGCCGGCATACGCTGAGTCTGGGAACGAAGCTCGGCGTCTCCGGATCGGACACGCCGGTTTTCGAGAACTACTTTGCCGGTGGGTTTTCGACGCTACGTGGTTTTGACTTCCGTGGCGCTTCGCCGCTGGAAGGCGGAGTGCGTGTCGGTGGTCGCTTCCAGTGGCTCAACACGGTCGAGTACACATTCCCGATCACCGCGGATGACATGTTCAAGGGCGTTTTGTTCTGCGACTTTGGTACGGTGGAACGCGAGATCAAGCTGAACAGCGAGAATTTCCGCGTGGCACCCGGATTTGGATTCCGCGTGCACATGCCGGTTGGCGGAGCAGGCGGCGCGCCGCTGGCCTTCGACTTTGCCTTCCCCGTCATGGACGCCTTCGGCGACGACCGCCAGATCTTCAGCTTCTACATGGGCGTGCTGCGGTAGTCGCCGGCAAGCCAAATGTATGATGCCCTGAGCAACGAACGATGGCCTTCCAGGTAGCAAGCACACTCCGTGTGCCGTCGCCTGATTCTTTCATGGGTTGCGGTCGGCACACGGAGTGTGCCTGCTACCTTGCACTGCTCCAGTCATCTTCCTTCCGGGCCATCGTACCAAGCGTGTTCGCCAACACGGACACCGGCGCGCTGCCAGGGCAGAGTGTGACGGGCGTGTTACAATTCCGTCGACAAACTCCCGCCCCTCTTCGTGCTCCACCAGTGTCCTCGATATGACCACTACCTATTCCCGCGAGCCCGTGATTGCGGCCGCTGAATTCGCCGACGTCCTGAATCGCTCGACATTGGGCCAGCGTCGTCCGGTCGACGACCTGTCGCGACTGGAGGGCATGATCCATCACGCCGATGTGATCGTAACGGCGCGGGACGACGCGGGTCTGCTGATCGGCGTTTCACGCGCGATTTCGGATTTCCACTACTGCACCTACCTGTCCGATCTGGCGGTCGATGAGGCTTATCAGCGGCAGGGCATTGGCAAGCAACTGATCGGCAAGACGCATGAATTTGCAGGGCTGAACACGACTCTGATTCTCCTGTCAGCCCCGGCCGCTCGCGAGTATTACCCACAAATCGGCATGCAGCACCACGACGGGTGCTGGATCATTCCGGCCCAATGACCTGGTAACCGCGTCATGAAGCCCTGCCATTCTCGCGCCATGCTCGTGATTCGCCTGCTCAGCGCACGCACAAAATGGAATTCCCCCGTCTTATCATGAATCGCGTAAAACAGGTTTGGCAGCCGGTATCGTAGCGGTGGCTTCCAGCCGCCGTGAAACACGTGATCGATTTCGGCGGCCGGAAGCGCTGGAAGCCACCGCTACAAACGAGACGGTCGATGCACAGACGCTCCTCACACAATTGAAACCGCACCTCAGGAAATGGTGGATTGCCCGTACGTGGACGGAGGACTGCGAGGCACAACTGCGGGGTCTCAACTAACAGATGAAGTGTGATTGAAATTGACCATTTCCTCCCGTACGCCTGAAGGTCTGCCCAGTCGTTGCCCGCTGTGCGGAGCCAAAACCAATCTCGAATACTCCGAGCCAGCCCGTGATGCCCCATGTCCTGTTTGTGGCTGTTTGTTATGGGCCTCCACGCAGATTCTGAAAAGCTTTACGCAGCAACTGCAAGAATCACTCAATCTTGCGCCGGGATCGATTATTGCCGACACGCCGTTGACGGACGTTTTTGAGGATTCACTGGACAGCATCGAATTCGTGATGGAACTGCAGGAAGAGTCCGGCGTGCTGATTTCGGATGAAGCGGCAGGCGCCTTCAAGACGATTGGTGATGTCATTCGCTATATTGAAGCCCGCCGTCGAGGCGAGACACCCCCGTAGCGCTGCGAGGCCTTCGCAGGGCACGTTTGACAGGCTGTGCAAACGGACGCAGGGCGGATCACTTGTCTATCCGAACACGGATCCCCTGCGGTGATTACGTGTCACGCAACGACACCGGGAGGAAAAAGTCAACCAGCAGATAACAGTTTTATGAATCGTTCCCTTGTAAAAACCAGCAAATTCCTGAGCCTTGTCTTGCGGCATCACCCGGCATCCATTGGACTGACCCTGGATGCCAACGGCTGGGTGCCAATCGATGACTTGCTGACTGCGGCACGCCGCAGCAGCCGAAATATTTCGCGCGAACTGCTGCAACAAGTCGTCGAGGAAAACGACAAACAGCGATTTGAGTTCAGCGATGATGGCCTGCGAATTCGCGCCCGTCAGGGCCACTCCATCCCGATCGATCTTGAACTGCAACCGTGCCAGCCTCCGGCCATGCTTTATCACGGTACCGTGCAGCGTTTCCTGGTTTCCATCAAGCAACAAGGCTTGATCCCCGGCTCCCGCCAGCACGTTCATCTGTCTCGGGACCAACAAACTGCCAGCGCTGTCGGCAAGCGTCGCGGTACGCCAGTGATCCTGACGATTCAGTCAGCCGATATGCACCGCGACGGGTTTTCGTTCTACCTGTCCGCCAATCACGTCTGGCTGACCGATCAGGTGCCAGCCCGTTACATCGAATTCCCCCGGTCGTAAAACTCAAGCCGCAACCGGATAACAATCGATGACGTGGTGGTGCGTGTCCTCCCTCGTAACGGCGCGCGACCTGTGGCACAATGATTATCATGCCAAAGGAAATTGAACGAAAATTCCTGACCACGGGCGACGGGTGGAAAGCGGCGGAGCCGGTTTACTTTTGCCAGGGTTATCTCAATCGCGACAAGTATCGCACCGTGCGTGTACGCATCGCCGGCCAAACCGGAACTTTGACGATAAAAAGCCTCAATGTGGGCGCGACTCGCGACGAGTTTGAATACGAAATTCCTGTGGAGGACGCACGTCAAATTCTGAACCTGTGTGAACAGCCTTTGATTGAGAAGTATCGACGCGTCGTTGACCATGAGGGTGCGGCATGGGAAGTCGACGAGTTCCTTGGCGAGAATGCCGGATTGGTGGTGGCCGAGATTGAACTTGAATCGGAAAACCAGCCGATTGAGCCGCCGGACTGGGTCGGTGAGGAAGTTACCGACGACCCGCGATACTTTAACGCCCTCCTGTCCAAAAACCCTTACACCACATGGCCTGAAAACCAGTAACTCTCTGCACAACGATGAACGAAACTGCACGCCCCGAGATCATCTATTACGCAGCTGTCAGTCTGGACGGCTACATTGCCGATCCCGGCGGCGGCGTCGAGTTCCTTGATCGCTATATGCAACTCGGTGAAGACTACGGCTTCTCCAACTTCGAATCCTCGATCAACGGAATCATCATGGGCAGCGGCACCTATGAGAAGTCTCTTGAACTGGCCCCGTGGTCCGGTGGAGACAAACCATGCTGGGTGTTTTCTTTGCGCAATCTCAAACCCGCGGCACCTGGTGTGATCATTACCAGCAACACGCCGGAACAGGTCGTCGACGAAATGTACGAGGCGGGAGTCCGCCGCGCGTGGTTTATGGGCGGCGGAAAACTGGCATCCTCGTTTCGCCGTTTTGATTTGCTGACCGAATACAACCTGGCTCTGGTACCGGAAATCCTCGGCGAGGGCATCCCGCTGTTCGAACCCTCGGACACCGCCGAACCCTTGCACCTGATCGATTCCAAAGTTCACCCCAGTGGTCTGGTCCAGTTGCGCTATCGTCGCCGCGATGACTAGCGAGGAGTTTCCGGTCAATTTGTCCTACGGACCCGAGAATCCTGCTGAAGATATCAGCGGTCGCATCGAGGAAAACGCTGACGATTGATTCCGGTTCCTGCTATCCCGGTCTTTATGTTCGTTCTGGTCCCATCTATCGCAAGCTGCGAATAACGAAAAAGATCGTACAAAGCGATCAGAAAAACCGTTCTACCGGGTTTTCGCCCAAAACCAGCGGGTAAGTTACCGCTGCCAAGATGCCGTGTGACAGTCCCAGTGCCCACATGTTGGGGCACTTCAAAAATACCCACGACCAGTACAGCCCGGCCGCCAGCGTCAACAGGCAAATCCTCCAGTCCGGCAAGTGCACCAACGAAAACCACACTGCCGTCAACACGATGGCGATCCAGCGATGGTCAATCAGGATTAGCAAACGCCGCAGCACAATTCCCTGAAAAATGAATTGCTGGGTCAGGCCCCACAGCGGGTACAGGGGCAACAGCAACCACAGTGCGGGCGGGAAGACATATCCCAGCGTTACCGCCCGGACAACAATCACGACAACCAGCCCCAGCATGGGCAGCAGGATCCACAGCGCGGCCTCTCTCCAGTTGTCGATGCGAAACCCCATATCGCGTGGCGTCTCGTTGCGGTGCCGCAACAGCAAGCGGTCATACGCCACCAGGATCGCCACAATAACCACGATCACCGGGATGATGGGCAACGAGAACGAACTGACGCCGATGTATAGCGCACTGCAAACGCCGACCACACTCAGATCGACAACGGCCTCATTGCGACTGATCATGATCCTGGTCAGCCGCCAGCCGGCTGATTCCTACGCAGCGCGTTTTTGGGGTGCAAGTCGATTCAGGTTCGGCCACAGCAATCGGGCGTTGTCGGCGAAATAGCGGGAACGGAAATAGAATTTGTTGAAGCATCGGGCATGCAACTCCCGCACCTGTTCTGCTGTCAGGTTCTGATACTTCATCACCGGCTCGTACACGCTGTACTTCGTGAAATCGAAGTCGGCC
>CAMYKF010000460.1 GCA_947258905.1 uncultured Pirellulaceae bacterium
AGCTGATGAACGTAGCTGCCTTTTTCGTCGTAGACGTGCACGGCACAAGCGATACACGGATCAAATGAATGGATGGTGCGCAGCACCTCGACTGGTTGCTCGGCATCGTGGATCGGCGTACCGATCAGGGCCGATTCGTATGCCGACCGTTGTCCCTGCACGTCGCGCGGAGATGCGTTCCAGGTACTTGGAACGACCAGCTGGTAATTGTCAATTTTGCCGTCCTTGATCACGATCCAGTGGGCCAGGGCGCCGCGCGGTGCCTCGGAGAGTCCAACTCCCTGGGCTTCCGCGGGCCATGTTTCCGGTTCCCATTTATCGCGAACAAACGTTCGCGTATCGCCATTCTTGATGTTGGCCATCAGGTCATTAAAAAATTCCTTGGCCCACCGCGCAATCAATCGCGTCTCGAGGCCGCGGGCAGCCGTGCGACCCAGGGTCGAGAAGAGCGCTTCCACCGGCACGTCCAGCTGCGTCAGCGCCTCGTCCACCACTTCCTTGATTTCTGACTGCCCCGACGCGTATCCCACGAGCATTCGCGCCAGCGGACCAACTTCCATCGCCTGTCCTTTCCAGCGCGGAGTCTTCAACCAGCTGTACTTGCTCTCCACGTTGAGTTGCTCGTAAGGCGGCTGCGGTCCGGTGTAGTTCAGCTTTGTTTCACCCTCCCACGGGTGCAGCCCCGCCGCATCGCCATCCTGATACTCATACCAGGAGTGAGCGATAAACTCCTGAATCTGTTCCTTGTCACGTCCGTCGATTTCCAGCACTTCGCCGAGATTGCGGTCAACAATAATCCCGCGAGGGAATTTGAAGCCACCGGGATCGCCGTATCCTCGCGTGGGCAAGTCCCCGTAACACAGATAATTGGAAAGCCCGCCGCCAATCGCACCCCAGTCCTTGTAGAATGACGCCACCGCCATGAGATCCGGCAAGTACACTTGCTCGATAAACTGCTGTCCCTCGTTCAGCAATCGCTCCACCATGGCCAATCGCTCGGCGTTGATCGCGGCAGTCTCATTCAGGTCAATGGCACATGGCACTCCACCGACCAGGTAATTCGGGTGCGGGTTCTTGCCGCCAAAAATCGCGTGGATCTTGACGATTTCCTTTTGCCATTCGAGGGCTTCCAGGTAATGGGCCACGCCCAGCAAATTCACCTCGGCGGGCAGCTTGTAGGCCGGATGCCCCCAATAGCCCTTGGCAAAGATTCCCAACTGACCGCTTTCCACGAAATCGCCAATCCGTTTCTGCACGTCCTTGAAGTATCCCACCGAACTCTTTGGCCAACTGGAGATGCTTTGAGCCAGTTCGGAAGTCTCCTTGGGATCGGCTTTCAGCGCGCTGACCACGTCGACCCAGTCGAGCGCATGCAGGTGGTAGAAATGCACGGCGTGATCCTGCAGGAACTGGGCGCAATACATCAGGTTCCGCACCAATTCTGCGTTGGGCGGGACGGCAATGCCCAAAGCGTCCTCAACCGTGCGCACCGAAGCGAGCGCATGCACCGTGGTGCACACTCCGCAGGCGCGTTCCGTAAAGGCCCAGGCATCGCGAGGGTCGCGGCCTTTCAGGATCAATTCGAAACCGCGAATCATCGTTCCCGAACTGTAGGCATCCGTCACCTCGCCGTCCTTGACCTCAACCTCAACTCGCAAGTGCCCTTCGATGCGAGTGATCGGATCGATTACAACGCGGTTTGCCATCACTCATCTCCTTGTTATTCCGATGGTCCCTCAGGTGATTGAGGAGGGGCGGGCGATTCCTCGCTCGACGGTTCGGTTGCACTCCCGAGGTGTTCCCGCTTGCGTACGTTGGTGGCGATGGCATGACCGGCGATCCCGGCAACCGTTGCTGCGCCGACGGCCAGGCCAATCGTGTCGGCAGTCGTCTCAATTCCGAATCCGGGGAACGACGGCAAATGCCGGTAGAAGGGCCCGTTGTCCCAGAAGTTTGCTTCACTGCACCCGATGCAGCCATGTCCGGACTGGATCGGAAAACTCACACCCTCATTCCAGCGCATCACACCGCAAGAGTTGTAAGTGACCGGTCCGCGGCAACCAACCTTGTACAGGCAATACCCTTTTTTGGCCCGCTCGTCGTCAAAGCTCTCCACGAACAATCCAGCGTCGTAATAGGGCCGGCGATAGCAGGTATCGTGTACCCGACGCCCATAAAACGCCTTGGGCCGACCAATCCGGTCCAGTTCCGGAATCCGGTCAAACGCCAGCAAATGCACGATGGTGGCCGCCATCACCTCGCCGATCGGCGGGCAGCCGGGAACCTTGATGATCGGTTTGCCCGAGACGACTTTGTGCACCGGCGTCGCCCCGGTCGGATTGGGCTTGGCCGCCTGAATACAGCCGTTACAGGCACAACTGCCCCACGACACAATGGCTTTGGCATCAGCAGCCGCCTCCTTGACGATATCCAGTGCGGTGCGACCGCCAATGCAACAATAGACTCCGCCTGCCTCGGTGGGGATTGATCCCTCGACCAGCATCAGGTACTCGCCCTTGTTATTGGTCATCGTCTCATGCAGCGCTTCTTCCGCTCGTGCCCCCGCCGCCGCCTGCAGGGTCTCAGTGTAGTCGAGTGAAATCTTGTCGAGGATGATGTCCGATACAATCGGATGCGAGGAGCGAAGAAAAGACTCGCTGCAACAGGTGCATTCCTGAAAGTGAAACCACACCACCGGAATACGTGGCTTGGTATCGAGCGCTTCAACCACCTGGCTTAACCCGGCAGTCGGGATCCCGGCAGCGGCGGCGATCCAGCTGCAGAACTTCAGAAAATCGCGGCGGCTGTAACCGCGTGCCTGTGCATGTTCCCAAACGGACAAGCTGGAACTCATGGGACCCTCCATAAAGCGGTCAA
>CAMYKF010000461.1 GCA_947258905.1 uncultured Pirellulaceae bacterium
CTCCCCGCCATCCCGTCAGGTCGGGATTGGCGACCCTCCCGGCGGGAGGGTCACGAGAATTTGCCACTAAATTCCCCGAAGAGCCCCCTCGGGGAGAGGGTTGGGTTTGAGGGCCTACAAGCTTCAGGCGAGGTGTTATCGGACGCGTTCTGTTGACTGAGTTGCTTCGCCTCCGATGCAATGACTGCCCCTCATCCGGCCTTCGGCCACCTTCTCCCAAAGGGAGAAGGGCCCAAGCTTGCCGCAGTCTGTTCTCCGCCACGTTCCTACTCTTCCTCAATGCAGTACAAATACCGCTTGCCCCGCAGCAAGATCTGGTTGCCGATCAGGGCCGGGGTGGCGTCGATGCGGTCATCGAGACGATTGGTCGACACGACTTCGTATTCATCAGTGTCTTTCAGGACCATTGACGTACCGTCGCGACCGACGATGTACACGTAACCGCCGGCTGCCACAGGCGAAGCGTACACGCCCTCGAGATCCTCCAGCCGAACTTGACCAAATACCGGGTCGCCGGACTCGGCGTCGACACAATTGAGAATGTTGCGGCTGCCCGAGAGGAACCACAAGCGACCCGAGGAGAGCATCAGCGATGGAACGTCAGGCGCCATCTCGGTGGTGCTCCATGCGACTCCGTTGCCAGCCCTCAAATCTCCGGTTTCGGCAAATTGAATGGCGCTAAGGAAAAACCCCTGACGACCGCTGGCCAGAAACACCATGTCGTCATGCACGACCGGAGCGGTGATCGGTCGCGAGGTAAATCCGGCCAACCGCCACAACTCCTCACCCGATTTCAGATCGTAACCTCGCGCATGGTTTTCGCCGCCGGTGACCAAAACCGGTTTGCCTTCGTGCTCGACGACCATCGGTGTAACCCAGTTCGACGGCTCGTCGCGATCGACCTTCCATTTGGTCTCGCCGGTCAGCGCGTCCAGGGCCATCACCCAGGAATCGCCTTCGTGATCCCACGGCACCACGATCGTGTCCTTGTACAGCACCGGCGAACTGCCTTCGCCAAACCCGTTGCGGGTCATCATCTGTCCAAAATCGTCACGTGCCCATTTCAGGTTGCCGTCCATGTCGTAGCAGTACAGGCCGCGTGAACCGAA
This sequence comes from uncultured Pirellulaceae bacterium, assembly GCA_947258905.1. Lineage (GTDB taxonomy): Bacteria > Planctomycetota > Planctomycetia > Pirellulales > Pirellulaceae > CAJQPP01. The sequence goes on from CAMYKF010000461.1 coordinate 1,110, forward strand.
GTGCGACCAGACGTGTTTGCCATCAGTGACGGGCGATGCCGACGCAAAGCTGTGGTCGGGATGGTGTCCCTGGTGCGGCGTGGTTTCCACGGCGGTCTGTTCCCAGAGTTTTTCACCGGTATTGCGGTCGTAGCACAGGGTGACAAATTTCGTGGGCACCAGTGGCGCTGAACGCCTGCGGCCTCGTCCGCGGCGGCCACGACGCTCGCGGGGCGGCTCTGCCTCGGCCTGCGGTTCGGGCGTGGCATTGGGGTCGGGGATGGCCGTCAGGATAAAAACCTTGTCGCCCCACACAATGGGCGAAGCATTGTTCCCCGGCCCGGGCAATTCCACTTTCCATTTGACGTTCTTGTCCTCGCTCCAGTCGGTGGGCGGGTTGGCGGTCTCGGAAGTGCCGTTGAAAGTCGGCCCGCGGAAATTCGGCCATTGATCGGCCGAGTCTTCCTGGGCGTGGATCGTGGTGGTCAGGCTGATGGACAGGGCCAGCCCCACACAGGCTGGCAATACGTTGGTGATTATCCGGTTCATTATGTCGGCCCCAGGGGTGTAGGTTGCGGGTTTGGGTTCAGCGAGTTGGTTTTGGCATTGTACTGCCGCCGTCATTGGGGCAAAACAAGTAGCCACGCACGCAAGCATTTAACCCGCGGCCGACCTCAAAAGCTCGTCCAAATATCCGTCAAACCCGCTTTTCCATACAGTACCGCGCAGTGTATTAGCGGGTCGGTATGAGCCCTGAATCCTTCTGGCTGGTGACATCTTGAGCCAACAACGTTCCGACATTCGCAATATCGTGATCATCGCCCACGTCGACCACGGCAAGACGACGCTGGTCGATTGCCTGCTTCGGCAAAGCGGCCAGTTTCGGGACGCCCAGCTCAAGGGCGAACGCATCCTCGATTCCGGCGATCTGGAAAAGGAACGTGGCATCACGATTCTTGCCAAGAACATCGCTTTGCCGTACAAGGGCACCAGGATCAATATCATCGACACGCCAGGCCACGCCGATTTTGGTGGCGAAGTGGAACGCGTCCTGCGCATGGCCGATGGCGCTTTGTTGCTGGTCGACGCGGCCGAAGGGCCCATGCCGCAAACGCGATTTGTGTTGTCCAAGGCACTGGAAGTCGGACTCAAGCCGATCGTGGTCGTCAACAAGATCGACAAGCCCGACGCGCGAACCGCCGAGGTGCTCGATGAAACCCTTGAACTGATTCTGGAACTGGGTGGCGAAGAGTATCTGGAACACTTTCACTACATGCTGACCTCGGCCAAGGAAGGATATGCCACGCCCAGCCCGCAAACCCCGAGTGACTCGATGGCTCCGCTGCTGGATATGGTGCTGGAAAATGTGCCGCCACCGGAAGTCGAGGAGGGCCCGTTTCGCATGCCGGTTACGACCATTGACTGGTCCGAGTATGTAGGACGAATCGCCATCGGCCGCATCCGCTCGGGAACGATCAGCAAGGGCGAAACGGTGGCCTTGTTGCAGGACAAGAATCAACGCACGACAGCCAAAGTGGCCACGGTTTATGAATTCGACAAGCTGGGACGCACCGAAGTTGAAACGGGAACGGCTGGCGACGTCGCCGCACTGGTCGGTCTGGAGGGCATCGAGATCGGCGACACGATTTGCCATCCCGATGTCAGCGAGGCGTTTCCGCGGATCAAGGTCGATGAACCGACCCTGCAAATGATCTTTACCATCAACAATTCGCCGCTGGCCGGTCGCGAAGGGAAATTCGTCACCGGGAGACAGCTACGTGAGCGGTTGATGCGGGAATTGCAACGCAATGTGGCATTGCGAGTCGATGCCGGGGAGGGTGCTGATGCCTTTCGCGTTGCCGGTCGCGGTATTCTTCATCTGGCGGTGCTCATCGAAACGATGCGACGCGAAGGTTACGAACTGTCGGTCGGCAAGCCGCAGGTCCTGAAAAAGAAAATCGACGGTGTGATTTGCGAGCCCTTCGAGTCGCTGGTTGTGGAAGTACCGGCGGACAAGATCGGACCGGTGATGGAAATGGTCGGTGCCCGCCGCGGCGAAATGATCGAAATGAATCCGCGAGGCGAGTACACATGCGTGCTGTTCCATATTCCAGCCCGTGGTCTGATCGGACTGCGCAGCCGTCTGCTCAACGCTACTCAGGGAACCGCCATCATGCACCATCGCTATCTGGAGTACCGGCCAGCCGAGGGCGACATCCCCAAACGGCCCAACGGCGTGATGGTATCGATGGCGTCCGGCAAGGCCGTGCCGTTTGCCCTGTTTGGACTGCAGCAACGGGCCGAGATGTTTGTCAGTCCCGGTGATGAAGTTTACGAGGGAATGATCGTCGGCGAGAACGCCCGCGATAACGACTTGCCGGTCAATCCGACCCGGGAAAAGAAGCTGACCAACATTCGCGCCGCCGGCAGTGACGAAAACATTCTGCTCAAACCGCCCCGCGAGTTTTCACTGGAGGCCGCGCTGGAATACATCGAGGATGGCGAACTGGTGGAAATTACTCCGACCAAGATTCGACTCCGCAAAACACTGCTGCGGGAATCCGAACGCCGTCGCATGGCCCGCGCCGCCATTGGGGCTGAAGATTAAGTCCGCCCGACCTTTGACTTCCGATTGCGAATCGCGTAGTGCCACAACGACACTGCTGGACGAGCCGAGACCGTCCGGGATTGGATTCCCCTGCTGGACAAGCTGAGGGTGTCCGGGAATTGCATTTGGATACATCGCACAATTCCAGCGGCAGGGCGCAAGCCCTCCGGTCCTTCACCCGCAATCCACAACCGGAGGGCTCGCGCCCTTCCGCTACAATTCCCGAACACCCTCGGGCAAGCCAGCAGTGGCACCGGCGCGTAGCGTGGGCATGTCCATTTGCAATTGCCTGTCTCAAACCTTTCGGTTTCCGTTCCCGTAAAAAATATCCAGCAAAGAAGTCCGGAAACGACAAACTGCGTCTGCCATGCCTGACCCATCCCGATCCGATATGTCACGACCAGCGATGCGTCTGCCGGCCATCCTTGCGTTCTTGCTGTTGATGGCGGTTGGCGTCGTGACCGTGCTGGTAATCCAGCGATCCGCTCCACGCCCGATATCGCAGTCAACCAGCCCGGACGGCTCGTGGTCGGTAAGTGTTGAGGGCTCGCCCAAATTGCTGGGCGGCTATGAAGTGGTCGTGCGTGTCGGCAACGACCGGGGCGAGGTAGAGCAGGGCGGCTTTGTGATCGGATTGATTGATGATCTGGAGTCCGCCGCGATCCGGTATCGCGTCACGTTCGATGGCAATGACACAGCGCGGGTTGGTGACCGGGTGATCGAGAAGTCGCGGTATGTCAACTAATCATCGTCTTCATCCTCGTCTTTATCGCATCCGGCAATCGATTGTCTCATTCCAATCGTCATCATGATCGAGGGCATGCCGATTTCAGGTAGCGGTGGCTTCCAGCCGCCGGATATCTTGTGCCAATCCAGAATCGGCGGCTGGAAGCCACCGCTACGGGTCGTGCTTGGTAGCGTAACCAGGAGGCAAAGATCAAGACGAAGACGAAGAGGAGGATCAATTAACTCTCCAGCGGCAACAGCTCCTCCCACGGGTTTTCCCAAGGTTGCCACTTTTCCAGGTACTCGGCGTAGATCGGGTATTCGTCGGTCCGGGAATGCAGCCACTTGCGGGCCTCGGCGAACAGTTTTTGTTCCTTGTCAAGTTGCAGTCGGCCGGTCATCACCATGGCGCGCAGGAACACAAAGTAGGTATCCAGCACGTCGCAGCGGCAATAGTCGTTGATGGCCGCGACCTTGCCCTTCTCGAACAGGTCTTGCACCTTGTCGCCGGAGATATCCATCTTGCCCGGGATGCCAATCAGGTTGGCGATCAGGTTCAGCCCGCCATTAAGGCGTGTTGCACCGAAGTTCGTGAAGAGATCCTGCAGATCCAGATGCGAGCCGAGATTGTAACGGTTGCGTTTCTGTTGGTAGGCCGCGTCCTTCATGTTGAACCAGTCGGGCACGCCAAGACCGAAACGGAAGGCCGCCAGTTCCAGCAGCGGAATATCGAAGCCGCGTCCGTTGAAGCTGATCAGCGTCGGCATGTCGTACTGTAGCCAGCCACGCCAGAAATTCTCGACCATGACATGGGTGCGAAATTCGGGCTCATCCAGCGTCACCAGATCGAGCAGGCGAAACCTGGCATCCACCTTGGCAACTGCGATCGATACCGGTTTCTGAAACGTGTAGGGGATGAAATCGGTGCCGTATTTTTGTCGCCGCTCCTCGCGGTACCGAGCCACCGCCTGCACCTTCGTCAACTTCTCCTTTGGATACTTGATCGAAGCGACCAGATCACCGTCGGCAACCGATTCGACATCGAATACGAGATAACGGACCTTGTTCGCCGCTTCTGCAGCAGTCTTGTTTTTCGGCATAGGCCTGACTTTAGTGACTTATTTCGATGCTGAAAAGCAGCGTTGCAAAGTCATCAGGGCATAGGCCGTGCCGTATTGCTGGTGATAGTCGTACAGCGGGTAATCCCACCAGCAGCCGTTTTCTTCCTGGCGATCAAGGATCAGCCGGGCCAGCATGCCCTGATAGGGATCGCGCTCGTCGGCCGGTAACTGCTCCATACAGTGAGCGGCATAATAATGGCCGTAATAATAAAAGTAGCCGGCAACGCCCATCCACGATTCGTGAGGCACCGGACGTTTGCGGCCCATGTCCAGCCAGCCGTTGCGTTCGTACAGTCGCACCAGCCAGTGCTTGAGTACGTTATCCGTAATATCCTCGTCGCCAAACATACGCAGTGCTGCATTACAGGCCTGGCTGCGACCCAGACTGCCGCCGGGGCGATTGATGCCCGCCATGGGACGGTTCTTCAGGTATTCGCCATATAGATACGTGAAATCCGGTTTGCGCTGGCGAATCGTGGCGGCAATGGCCCGGTCCACCGTGCGCTGGTTCAGTTCAAAACCGGCGGCCTCGGCCCGGTGCATTACAATCAACACCGTGGCGTTGACGAAACTGATGGAATCCGATGTCGGTTTGCGGCCGCCGTAACGAAAATCGTAATAGCCCCAGCCGCCATCGACCGATTCATAGGCATCCAGCATTTCCAGCTGCAACTTGACCAGTTCATCGATTTGCTGGACCTTCTCGTCGCTAATGCCATCCCGCTGGCGCAGGGCCAACAGCGCGGGAATCGCATAGGCATGCCCCCAGCAATTGTAGATGGCGTCGCTGGTCGCGCGTTTAAGCGTGGGTAACTGCTCCAGCAACCACGCTTCGGCCTTGTCCACGCAGGTTTGCACGTCCGGGTTGTCCGCGCCGGTTTCCAGCAGGGCCGTGATGCACATGGATGTGGTCGCCATACGAAAGGCGTCATGGGCGCCGGGGATAGGCGCGTAGATGTTCAGATCCTTGGTGTTGGTGGCTGCGCCCCAGGCACCGGTTTCGCGCTGGCAGCCGATCAGGAAATCGATACCCTGGTCGATGGATTGCTGGATCTCGATTTGCGACGGCGCGTCGAAGTCGGGAATGACTGGCGGCTGGCTGAAGTCGTAGGGGTCCTCGACGAGTCGTTCCCGAGATTGTGATTCGTCGGTTTCCTGTGGCGGCGTTTCCTGTTTGGGTGGCGCTTCCACCTGAGCCCACGCGGTTCCCGCACTCACGGCCAGCGCCAACAGCCAGATCAAACCGGATTTGTTCATGGGATTCGCCTTCTGATCAGAGTGCCGCAAAAGAACTCGTTGAATTGATCGCCATCCAACCCGGCTATCCATCAGGGTCGTTTGGTAAACACGATATCGTTGACGTTGAGTCCGTCGAGGATTTCGGTCTTGTCGTCGCTGGTCAGACCGACGGAAACATTGCGTCGCTGGTTGCCGTCATCCGTTTTGAGGTACACGTAGTATTGGGCTCCGTCGTCGGTGAACACGGCCGATTCGGGTACCGTGATGGCTTCGGAGTTTTGCCGAATGACGAAACGAACGTCGCAAGTCATGCCGGCCATCAGATTTTCGATTGTGCCAGCCAGTTCGATACGGCAGTCGTATTTGTCAGCTTCAAAGGGAATGTAGGAGATCTCGGCGACCTGAGCGTCCGCCTGTTGGTCGGGGAACGCGGTTGGCGTCGCCAGCCCGCTGCTGTCGGGCTTGATGTGAGCCAGTTGCTCTTCGCTCAAGGCGGCTCGCAAATGCCACTCAGGACTGACGATCGTCAACATCACCTTGTCGTGCGGTACCGATTGTCCGATTTCGTAGTCGCGGTCCTTGCCCGAAGCGCCCAGCCACTGAGCACGCATGCAGCGACCATAATACAGGTATCCTGCGGCAGGTGCGGCCAGTTCCATGCGGGCGCGATCGCGCTCAAGGTCCGCCTTTGTCCGCTCTGCCTCCTCGGAGGCAAGCGTGGCCTTTTTCATTTCCACCTCGGCTTTTTGGACGCCAATCGGCAGTTCCTGCTTGGTACGTTCCAGCTCCAGCCGGCTGCGTTCCAGTTTTTCTTGCGTTTGTTCGAGTTCCCGGGGTAGCTCAACTTCCAGCGTCCGAGAGGTCCGCAACTGTGCCTGTTCCAAGTAGAACTGGCGATTCTCTACATCGCGTTCGGCTCGCTTCAGCACGATTTCCTCGGATTCCTCGGTAAGTTCGTCCTCTTCATACATGCGTTGCAGCTGGTTGAGTTCTTCCTGGGCATATTCCAGCGAATGCTCGGCATTCTGCACATTGCGACGCGCCGCTTTTTCACGATTGGGCCGATCGACTTCCGTGAAATACTTGTAGTCCTGTTCCGCATTTCTGAAACTTCTTTCTGCCAGTTGCTGATCCAGATCGATCGTTTTGTCCTTCAGCAGGTATTCGAGAGAGGCATCGGCGCGGGTCAATTTGCCCATCCGCGCAGCCTGTTCACTTTCGGCCAGCTTGCGGTCAATTTCATCCGTTTCAAAACGCACAATGACTTGTCCTGCATCGACAAGTGCGCCCTGGGGCAGAATCTCCCCAATCACGAGGTCGGTCCAGTTCTCCGTTTCCGGACTGACCGGGTGCATCGATTTCGATTCGACCGTGGCGGTCACGTTTTCCACGACTTCAAAGAACCCGCGTTTGACCGTATGGAAGTCGCCGTTGTCGTCCTGGGCGCGGGTGATTTCACAAAAGGAACCAAAGATAAACGCGGTGGCCAGCAACAAATGCAATTTCATGATGACATTCCCGGATCAGATGAGTCTCGTTTCGTTCTCGCAGTATACCTGATTCGTGGGCGTGGGCCAGTTTTGGAAGCGGGCAGCTTGCGATAAAATCCCCACGGCTTTTTGACGGAGAATCAAATGAATCGACAACGCCTTTTGGATCGTTTTCTGCAATACGTGCAAATCGACACAACTGCTCGCGAGGGCCTGGACCAGTACCCCAGCAGCCCGGGCCAGCTGGAACTGGGGCGGCTGGTCGTCGAGCAACTGCTGTCCATGGGGATCAGCGACGCCGTGCAGGACGAGCACGGTATCGTCATGGGGACGATTCCCGGAAATGTGGATGCTCCCACCATCGTCTTCAACGCCCATTTTGATACCTCGCCGGAGACGAGTGGCGCGGGTGTCAAGCCGCAGGTGATCGAAAGCTATGCGGGCGGTGACATTCCGCTATCGGGCAATCCGGAAATGGTCATTACCCAGGCCAAATGCGCGGAGTTGTCGGAGTTGGTTGGCAAAACGCTCATCACCAGCGACGGCACCACACTGCTGGGCGGCGATGACAAGGCCGGCATGGCGATCATGATGGAACTGGCCAACACGCTGCTGGAAAACCCGGATATCAAGCACGGGCCGGTGCGTTTGCTGTTCACCTGCGACGAGGAAATTGGCAAGGGCGCGTTGCATGTGGATGTCGACAAGGTCGATGCGACGGTGGCCTACACGTTCGACGGGGGCGGCCATGACATGGTCGACATCGAAACGTTTTCGGCGGATCTGGCCACCGTCAAGTTCACCGGCGTGAATATCCATCCGGCGATTGCCAAGGACAAAATGGTTAACGCCATTCGCGCAGCCGGAGAATTCGTGGATCGTATGCCGCACGAACTGGCGCCCGAACATACCGAGAAACGGGAAGGCTTCCTGCATCCCTATACGATCGCCGGCGGCGTGGCGTCGGTGACGCTGAAAATCATCCTGAGGTCGTTCGATACGCCCCGGCTGGCCGAGTACGCCCGACAATTGAAACACATTGCGAGCGTTGTTGAGGAGGATGTACCTGGCTGCACGGTGAACGTTGAGATTACGCGGCAGTATCGCAATCTGGGTGACGGCCTGAGAAAGGAGCCGCGCGCGGCGGCCTATGCACTGGAGGCCCATCGGCGACTGGGCCGCACACCCGTTCCCGGGATCATTCGAGGCGGCACCGATGGCTCGCAGTTCACCGAAAAGGGGCTGCCTACACCCAACCTGTCATCGGGCCAGCACAACATTCACTCGCCTCTGGAGTTCGCCTGTCTGGATGAAATGGTGGCCGCTGGCGAAGTGGGAATTGAACTGCTCAAAATCTGGGCCGAAGGTCCCGACGATGTCCCGGGTCTATAGCAACATCCTTGTCCTTGTCTCTATTCTGGCCCTCGTCGAAAATCTGCCGTCGCGAAGACAGGAACAAGAGACAAGGACAAGGATAAAGGCAACAAGGGGGCCGGCCCTCCCGGGCGTTTTCTCCGTTCCATGAAGGTCGCGATTCTGCTCAAAACCGCAGGTCACAAAACAGCAGTCGGGCAAATCTTGGCCAAAATAATTGCCAATCGCCAGCGAATAACCCCATAATGCGCCTGCTTCTTGCCGATCCGCCATCCGGTCGGCGATGTTGCGCAAAATGCCGGGTTAGATACAAAACCACTTTGGGAGAATGATATGCCACCTTGGGTCTGGGGCCTGATTATCGCTGCGGTAGTCGGACTGTTTTTGATCGTTTTTATTGTCGGGATATACAACAATCTCGTGAAACTGCGTAATCGCTATGAAAACGCGTTTGCACAGATTGATGTACAGCTGAAACGCCGTCACGACCTGATTCCCAATCTTGTGGAGACGGCCAAGGGCTACATGAAACATGAGCAGGAGACGCTGACCCAGGTGATTGAGGCCAGAAACCAGGCAGTTTCGGCCCAGAAAGCAGCCGCCGCCAATCCGGGTGATCCAGTCTCCATGCAACAGCTGGCCAAGGCCGAAACAGGTCTCAACGGGGCGCTCAGCCGACTGCTGATGATTGCCGAGTCCTATCCGGACCTGAAAGCCAACGAAAACATGCTGGCTCTGCAGGAAGAACTGACTTCGACCGAGAACAAGGTGGCCTATGCCCGCCAGGGATACAACGACGCCGTGATGACGTTCAACACGTCGCGTGAAGTGTTCCCGGCCGTTATGTTCGCCGGCATGCTGGGATTTCGTGAAGCGGAATTGCTCGAAGTCGAGGATCCGGAAGAGCGCAAGGCTCCCCAGGTTTCGTTCTAGACAGGACCTTATATGTTGACCGGTGCGCTTTCCCCTCCCTTCTCCCTCGGGGAGAAGGTTTTTTATGCGTAGTTTTTATGCGTAATATATGCCCTCACCCGGTTGGTCTTTTTCAAAAGCCCAACCACCCTCTCCCCGAGGGAGAGGGGCAACGCACCGAACCGTACGTGGTGTCGCAGCGCGTGCTGCGACGCTGCTGACCTGATTCGCCTACACACCGCAGGAATATCGCTGCCGTGGATTTTTTTGAAAGTCAGGAACTGGCGCGTCGCAAAACAAAGTGGCTGGTTTTCTACTTCATACTGGCCCTGATCACGATGATCGCCGGAATCTACTTCGTGGTCATCATGGCCACGCAGATCAGCCACGAGCGCATGGCCACGGGTAGCATTGCGCCACCGTCCTGGTTTGATCCGCTGATTCTGGCCGGTGTAGCAGTGGTCGTGCTGAGCATTGTCGGTTGCGGCAGCCTCTACAAAATCGCTTCACTGCGTGGCGGTGGCGAAAGCGTGGCGGCGATGCTCGGTGGTCGCTATCTGCCGCCCAACTCGGGCGACCCGGCGGAACGCCGCATCCTGAACGTGGTCGAGGAGATGGCGCTGGCGGCCGGTACTCCGGTGCCACCGGTTTACATTCTGGACAACGAACCGGGCATCAATGCCTTTGCTGCCGGATACACTGTTGACGATGCGGTGATCGGCATCAATCGCGGGACGATCGAGCAATTATCGCGAGACGAGTTGCAGGGCGTGGTGGCCCACGAGTTCAGCCATATCCTGAACGGCGACATGCGGATGAGCATTCGCATGATCGGCATCCTGCACGGCATCCAGGTGCTGGCCCTGATCGGTTTGTACGTGCTGCGTGGCAGCGCCTACGGCGGGCGCCGCTCGTCGGATAAAGGCGGTGGAGGCTATATCATTCTGATTGCAATTGGCGTAGTGGTGATTGGCTGGGCCGGCTTGTTCTTTGCTCGCCTGATCAAGGCGGCCCTTTCCCGGCAACGCGAGTACCTGGCAGATGCCTCGGCCGTACAGTTCACACGCAACCCGGAGGGAATTTCAGGCGCCCTGAAGATGATTGGAGCCAGCATGGAAGGCTCGGTCATGCAGCATCCGCAGGCCGAGGAAGCCAGTCACATGTATTTTGGATCGATGTTCCGTGGCGGTTTCCCGTGGTACGCCACCCACCCGCCGCTGGACAAACGCATCACCAGGCTCGATCCGCGATTCGACGGGGACTTTGAACGCATTGGGTTTCCCGGTGTCATGGGCGACCAGTTCCCGATCGACCCCGTGATCCTGGTCGCCGGAATCGGCTTGCCCGACGACGACGACGTAGAGTACTCGGAAATTCTCGTTGATCGGATTCCGGATGTGCTTGCCGAAGCGGCTCGCGACGTTTTTAGCGCTCGTTGTATCGTGTTTGGCGTTTTGCTGGATGATGATCCGCAAATTCGCGAGTCACAGCTGCGTACCATCGCCGAAAACGAAGGTCAGCCTACGGTCGACGAACTGAACAGGCTGATCCCGGCCATTGGCGAACTGGTGCCCCGGTTTCGCCTGCCCGTTTTCGAAATTCTGCAAGGCACGTTGACCGCGATCTCGCCGGAACAATACCAGTCGTTCCGCAAGACGGTGGACACGATGGTCGAGGCGGACCGGCAAGTTGATCTGTTCGAGTTCTTTTTGCGACACCATCTCATCGTGCATCTCGATCGTCGCTTTGGCCTGGTCTCGCCGCCCGTCGTCAAGTATCGGGCCATTGATCCGCTTAAGGAAGATATTTGTCAACTGTTGGCGATTCTGGTGCGGATCGGGCATGACAATCTGGAGGAAGCCGTTGGTGCATTTGACTCCGCCGTCGAATCATTGGGGAAACCGTGGCAAGCTGATGACTCACGCATGACCGCGGGCTTCAGTTACAGTTCGCTCACCTCGGCGCTGCAGCGGCTCAACGAATCCTCGCCCAAGATCAAAAAGCGTGTGCTAACGGCCGCCGCCATTGCCATCACCCACGACGGGCAGGTCACGGTGGAGGAAGCGGAATTGTTTCGCGCCATGTCCGAATCACTCGATTGCCCGGTGCCGCCGGTGGTTGCCAGCATCGGGGAATCCGTAGACAAGGCAAGCCAGGCGATCGAGGACCCGAAACCCAGCTAGCACCCACAGGGTTTCATCGCCTTTTCTCTGGTCATGCGACCGGCCCTGCCGATTACAGAAACAGGCAACTCTGCGCGCTGCCAGCGGTGACGGCGGGCGAGGCTGCCGCCGTCGCATTTTTCTCTCCATTGCGTTGTGGCAAAGGATGCATCCGTTATGGCTCGCAAAAAGCGTAAACAATCTGTCGATGATGAACAGCTATATCAGGAGAACCGTCGGGATCGCCGTAATGATCGGCGTCGCCGCGCTGTTCCAGGTCGTCGCATACCGCGCAAACTGATTGCCGCGCTCATTTTGTTTGCGGCGCTGATCTGGTTCCTGCCCACGATCGTGGCCAATTCCCCGCTGAAGCAATGGGCCATCAACATGGCACTCGCGGATTTCAAGGGCAACGTGGAGGTTGAGTCGATCTCATGGGGCTGGCTAACCCACATCCGGCTGAACCGCGTGATTGCCAGAGATGAAAACAATCAGCTGCTGCTTACGGCCGGGTCCGTGTACGTTCCCAAGTCGCTGACCTCGATTCTCAACGCCACTGATTACGGAACGATTGAGATCGGTGACCCTGTGGTTTATCTCCAGTTGCGACCCGACGGCAGCAATCTGGAAGACGCCATCGCCGACATGTTGCCCACCGAAGAAACGGATGACCCCGGAATTCCGATGCGTATTCAGATCGCACAAGCCCGGGTTGAAGTCCACGACCAGACGACCCAGCACAATTACCTGTTATCGGAAGTTGACGGCGAGGTCGGCCTTTATCAGAAAGACGCGCCGCTGCAAGCGCAATTCACCGGCTCGATTAACGAAGCCGGCCAGGCGGGGGCATTTGATGCCGTGGTGAAGATCGACGCCGGATTGGACGAATTGAATTTCGGCAGCGGAGCCGTTGAATTGACGAGCAAGGAATTGCCGATCGGCATCGTCACACCCGTACTGACCCGGTTTGTGGAACCGATCGCCATTTCCGGGATTCTGGATGGAAAAGTCATTGCGGGTTGGAGCGACGGAGGGTCAGGAATCACGGCGACCCTGACGCCGGCGTCCCTGGAAGAAGTTTCCATCACTGCCCCCGAAAGGATTGGCCAGGATGAAATTCGGCTGGCCAACGCCTGGTTGCAAGGTGACATTGCAATGTCGCCAGAGACCATTCGCGCGTCGCGATTCGTAATGCAAAGCGAAATCGGGTCATTCAAGGCGGATGGCGAAATGAACTGGGACCAGATCGCCGTCGTTACATCACAGATTCCCGCTAATGATTTTTCGGCTGAGGGCACAGTCAATCTGGCTCCGCTGATTGCGATGCTGCCGGATACACTGCCGCTGCAACAGGGTATGCATATTGAGTCCGGCACGGTGCAATTCAACGCCATCAGTCAGGCGGCCGGAACGGATCGTCGACTGGTGATCAACGCCGAAAGTGCCGGACTGACCGCGGTCCGCAACGGTCAGCGATTGAACTGGCACAAGCCGGCACGAATCGTCACGGCACTGCGGCAGTCAGATGATCGTCTGATCCTCGAGTCTCTGGATTGCACGACCAATTTCCTGACTCTCAAGGGCGCCGCCACCCGGGACAACGGCGAGTTCCGCGTGCAGGGAGACCTCAAATCCGCCGTGGCCGAGGTTGCCCGGATATTTGATCTGGGTGGCATGCAGCTCGAGGGGAAAATTGATGGCACCCTGGCCTGGCAATTTGATGGCAATCCTTCCGAAAATCTGGCCAGCCGGCCCCTGCGTGTTGGCGGCCGGTTTCGTATCGATCGCCCGCTGGTCAACCTTCCCGATCGTGCCGCATGGTCGGAAGAGGAACTGAATGTGACGATTCAGGCCGCCGGCCAAATGCGCAAGGACGCCGACTCCGGAGAGCAAATTGTGCGGCTGGATACCGGCAAGCTGGAACTTGTTAATGGGCGCCAATTGCTGGAGGCAAACCTGCAGAAGCCGGTCGAGCGACCTTCGCTGAATTCCACGTGGAATCTGGATTGCCGCATGGCCGGCGATCTGGCGACCTGGTTGGCACAGGCGGGTGCCTTCGTGCCGCTGGATGTCGCTGCCAACGGCAACGTCGACGTGAACGCTTTGGTAACCATCAATCCGCAACAAATCACAGTTCATCAATCGCAATACGAGTTGCAAGAACTTGATCTCCGTGGTTACGGACTGACAATCCAGGAACAACAAGTGGAGGGTCAGGCCCAAATGACGTGGGATCTGGAGACGGGCCGGTTGCAGATTCCCGATATGACAGTGGCTTCATCGGCCGTCGCAGCACGGGGCCAACAATTGCTGCTCGATACCAGTACGTCCGCCGGTTCCCTCTCGGGCCGGGTTGCCTTTCGTGCCGACATCAATCGATTGATGGCGTGGACGGATCCCGGGCCGGGATCGGTGCAATGGTTTGGCAACGCCTCAGGCAGCATCGACCTGGCCACCAGTGCCGATGCCATCGGTGGAAATGTGGCCGTGCAGTTTCAGGATCTGATCGCAGCTCGCCCGATTCCCAGCACGCCCGGTATGCACAATGTGTCGTCAGGACAGGGCGGATGGCAGCGAGTGCTGGATGAGAAGCAAGTCGATCTGGGATCGACGCTGGCGATCAGCCGCTCGTTTGACCAACTCCGGTTCCATAATCTTCAACTTGCCGCGTCCGCTGCACGAATCATGGCGAGCGGCACCGTCGGCGACTTGACGGGCAACCTGTTTGCAGATGTCGAGGGAACGTGGGAACCGGACTGGAGCCGACTGCAACCCCTGATGAGTTCCTACGTGGGTGACATGGTCACGCTGGAGCAAGTGCAAGGCGGTGCCTTCCGGATTCGCGGACCTGTGTTTGCCGAGACCACATCGCCCAGCCAATCGTGGCTGAACCCCAACCTCAACGTAGCGACGCAGGCGATGTGGAGCCGCGGCAGCCTGGTGGGATTGCCCATGGGTGGCAGCCGGATGACAGCCAACCTGAACGGCGGTGTCCTGGCAATCGACGCCGAGCCGATTCCCTTTAGCGGCGGGGCTCTGCTCCTGTCACCGCGGCTGGACATGCGCACCGCCAGCCCCACGCTGGTTGTTCCCGAGGGCACGCTGTTGGATCGGGTCCAGCTCGATCCGCGTACCTGCAAGAGCTGGTTGAAGTATGTGACACCCGTGATCGCCGAAGTATCCGAAGCGCAGGGCACACTCAGTCTGGCGACTTCCGGAGCAGCTATTCCCCTGGACCAGCCGCAATCCGCAAACTTTACTGGCAAACTCGTCATGCACGGCGCGGACATCGGTCCAGGACCACTCGGCCAGCAATTAATCGGCCTGGTGGACCAGATCAAGTCGATCGCGCGAGGCAATCCGCTAACGGCTGCTGCACCGCCGCAGGCCAAATGGCTGAAGATGCCCGAACAGGAAATTCCCTTCGCCGTGCAGGACGGTCGCGTCTATCACAAGGACCTGCGATTCCAGATCGATGATATCGTGGTAACGACTCACGGTAGCGTGGGACTGGACGAGTCCTTGCAGATGGTTGCCGAAGTAACCCTGCAGGACAGCTGGCTGGGCGACAGTCGCTGGCTGGCCGGACTGAAGGGCAAGTCGTTGCGAATCCCTGTCGCCGGAACCGTCAACCGGCCACGGCTGGACATGTCGATCCTGCAACAGCTTTCACAGCAAGTGCTGCAAGGCGCCGCCAGTCAGGCGATCCAGGGCGAAGTCCAGGGACTGATTGAGCAAGGCAGTGAGCGGCTGGATGGCGAGTTAATGAAAGGCCTCGGGCGTCTCCTGGGCGGGGACCGGTAGCAAGCATCGCCTTGCGAACGCTGCTCTGCGTCTCCGTGTTGAAACGGCAAACCATCTCGTAGGACGGGCACATTGTCCGAACAATGTCCCGTCCTGCCAGGCTTCAGAGTTCACGGCCGCAGATTAGTTAGTCGCCGTCGCCAGCTTCCATGCGATTGAGCACCATTACATTGCCATCGTCGGTGGCCAGCCGAATTGTGTCGTCGGACAGCAACGTGATTTCGGCACTGTTTGACTGATCGGGCACCTCTTCCATCGTGACTGTGATGGTGATGGTCTTTTGTTGTTCGTCGGTCGCGGCGACTTCCCAGGTGGCGTGATTCTCTTGCTGGATGCCGCCCATTTCCATGGCCATCGTGAGCTTGCCTCCGTCGGCGAAGTGGACCGAAGCGCCGGGAAGTACTTGTCTGGCCATTTCCGGATCCTGCGGACTGTCCGCTTCCTGCATTGCCTGCAGTGTCTGTTCCACATCAGCCTTCCAACTGCCGACGAGCAAGCCCGACATTTCCTGAGCCTGGGCAGCCGCCGCAAATACCAGGCAGGCAATCAGGCAAGTGGGCAAGACAATCTGCGACTTAGTCATGATGATCTCCGCATGGAAAACGGGTTGGCAGGGGAGCCTCGGAGGGGGAAACCTCGGCCGTGGGCGACAGGGTAGCGAATCGCTCCCATGATCACAATTTCGATATGCCGGGGCGGGATTCATACGAAATTCGTCCCGCTGCGGATCGGTATGGCAGACAATTTGGCCAAGTTAGTCATAATACGTCCATCCGGGCGCATTATTTATGGAGTCAAGATTCCCGATGGACGTCCATCTGCTGGGTACAGCTGGCTATCATCCCAACGAGCGGCGGCATACTGCTTGCATCATGATCCCCGAAGCTGGCGTGATCTTTGATGCTGGCACCGGGTTTTTTCGCGTTCGCGACCTGATCCAGACCAGCGACCTGCACCTGTTTCTCACCCACTGCCATCTGGACCATTGTGTCGGCCTGTCCTTTTTCATTGACACGATGTACGAGACCGGTGTGGAGAAGATTCATGTCTATGGGGTGGCTGAAAAGCTGCAGGCGATCCAGCAACATTTGTTTTCCACACAGTTGTTTCCGGTCAATCCGCCGTTTCACTGGAACGAAATCAAACCGGGCCAGCAACTGGACGTGCCGCTGGATGGAAAATTAAAGAGCTTTGCGCTCAAGCATCCCGGTGGCAGCCTTGGATTTCGCGTCGACTGGCCTGAACATTCACTGGCCTATATCACGGACACGACGGCCGAATTGCAGGCCGATTATGTCGAGGAAATCCGCGGAGTCGATTTGCTACTGCACGAATGCCACTTTCCCGATGGCTGGGAAGGTCTGGCCGTCGAAACCGGGCACAGTTGCCTGACACCCGTAGCCAAGGTCAGTCGGGCTGCCGATGCCCAGCTGACCGTAATTGTGCACATCAATCCCCTGGCCACAGACGACCCGCCGCTGGATCTGGACTCCGTCAAATCCATCAACGAAAACATCTTGCTCGGCGAAGACAAGATGGTGGTAAAGTTGTAAATGGGAGCTCGAGTGAAGCTCCATTTCCGTCCTTCTCCCTTGGGGAGAATCCCGGCGCGCCGGGAGAAGGCCGGATGAGGGGCCGGCTGACAATTGCAAATCGCAAAACTACTCTTCGATTCGACATTCCTTGTTCGATATTCTGCGGTTCCCTACTGCTCCGGAATGTCGAATGCCGAACAAGTCATTCATGATGCTTCTTCGAAATGTCGAAGGCGTTGGATGCAGCGGAAGTCGCCAGACTTCCGACCATGTCCGTGTCATCAGTGCCGTCCGTGGCGTAATGACCGTCTGACTACTCGCCGCCCAAAGCCTTCTCAATCGCTGCCACAAACTCATCGCTCATGGGATCAGTCCGCGGGCCAAAGCGTGCGATCACGTTGCCCTCGCGATCGAGCACGAACTTTTCAAAGTTCCATTTGATGTCGCCAGTGCCGGCGGGTTCCACTTCCAGCGATCGCAGGTGTTGATAAAGTTCGCAACTGTCGTCACCGTTGACATTGATTTTGGAGAACATCTCAAAACTGACGTCGTAGTTGTCCTTGCAAAATGCGGCGATCTCCTCGTTGGTGCCGGGCTCCTGACCAGCGAACTGGTTGCAGGGGAATCCGAGAACGGCCAGGCCTCGTTCGGAGTACTTTTCATGTAATGACTGCAGCTTTTCATACTGCGGCGTCAGCCCGCAGCGGCTGGCTACATTGACCATCACGACAACCTGACCGGCGTAGTCCGATAGTGCCTTGTCCTCGCCATCGATCGATTGCATGGTGAAATTGAGAGCGGCCGGGGCATGCGACTGATCCGCGGCAGGATCCTGGGCGAACGCGGGTGTGGAAATTACGCAGGCGATCAGCAAGGACAGGGCAAGGGACTTCATCGGGGACTCCGAAAAATTGCAGGAAAATTCACGAGACTACAAGGATAGCCGGCTTGCGCTGGAGAGACCAGTCATTCGTAGTACCAATTGATGGCCACCGCACGCCGTAAGTTGAGGTTAGTGTTGTTAAAGTTGAGGTCAAAGTTAAGGTTTATACAAAGATCCAACCGTCAAGTCATTACTTGCGAAATCTTGCGATCGCGTAGTGTGCCGGGTCGACATGAGGCTGTTCGCCCAGCATCAGCTCCCGCACCAGACGCCCGGTGCCGGTCGCCAGACTAATGCCAAGCATGTTATGGCCGGCAGCGATCCAGACATTCTGGAGCGCGGGGCTGCGGTCAATGACCGGCTTGCCGTCCCAGGTCATGGGACGCCAGCCATACCACTCCTCCTCGATGGGATCGCAGTACGGATCGTGCAGGTATTTTTCGGCCGCGGTTTTCAGCAACTCCAGCCGTCTCGGATTGATCGACGTGTCGTAGCCGACGAACTCCATCGTTGAGCCGATGCGGTATTTGTCTTCCATCGGTGTAATGGCGACATGGGCGTCCTCGAAAATGATCGGGATCTTCGGCATGCGCATTGGCGTGGGCATGGTCAGTGAATAGCCTTTGCCGGGTTCGATGGGAATTTTCACCCCCAGGTGCTGGTTCAGGAATGGAGTCCAGGCACCGGTGGCCACGACGAATTTGTCCGCTTCGATGGTTTGGCCATTGCCGGCGATCGCTGTGGCCACACCCTGTTCGGTGACAAATTTGTCGACGGGCGTTTGCTCGTAGAAAGTGACACCACGCTGTTCGAGTTTTTGACGAAGCGCTGACATCAGCTTGTCGGGACGCAAATGACAATCGCCTTCGTAATGCCAGGCACCGCCGAGGCCAGGTTTCAGTGCGGGCTCGACCTCGACCAGTTGTTTTCCGTCATAAGGAGTTGCGCCGACACCGAATTCGTTACGCAGCATCTCATCGGTCTGGCGATAGGACTCAAACCCCGCGGGTGTGTCAAATACAAACAGGATGCCGCGTTCCTGCCACTCACAGTCAATCTGCTCGTTGGTGACCAGTTCCTGATACAGACGCTTGGACGATTGCAGCAGCTCGTGTCGTCCGCGGGCCGATTCCAGCATGTCCCGCTTATTGCAGCGTCGGGCAAATCGCCAGAACCAGTTCAGGCAACTGGCGGACAAACGCGGCTTGATCGCGAACGTCGAATTGCGTTTCATCATTTCGCGCATCGAGGCCCGCACCTGTCCCGGTCGTGTTAGCGGCAAAATGTGGCTGGGCGAGACGTAGCCGCAATTGCCGTGCGAGCAGGCGGCACCAAAACGATCGCGTTCCACAATCGTCACGTCACAACCCGCTTGCGACAGGTTCCACGCACTCATGGCGCCGATCACGCCGCCTCCGATCACCACAACCCGCTCGGCCATCAGCGAATCCCCATGCAAAACGGATCTGCGGGATCGAGCAGCAATGTGGATTCCCCACATACGTGAGCCGTGCCGCTGATCGAGGGAATGATCGTGTCATCGTCGGCGTTTTCGTACGAACACTGAAACACACTGCCAATGATACTCTCCTGCCGCCAGGTTTCGCCCTCAGGCAGTTCCCCGTCAGCTGCCAGGCAAGCCAGTTTGGCGCTGGTGCCCGTGCCGCAGGGCGAACGATCGTAATCGCCGCCGGGACAGAGCACAAAGTTCTTGCTGTGGTTGTTTGAATCGTTTGGCGCCGCATACAACTCGACGTGATCGACGAAGGCATCGCCGGTTCCACGCACGCCCTGATCCTTTAATGCCTGACGAATTTGCCGGGTGACGTGTAGCAGGTGGTCGGTGTTGTCGGGACGAAGTTGTTCTGTTGTTTGTTTGACCAGAAAAAACCAGTTGCCTCCCCACGCCACGTCGCCGGTCACCGTCCCGTAGTCGGGCACATCAACCTGCACATCACGGTGCAATCGGTAGCTGTTGACGTTCTTCACGGTCACGCGATTTCTTTCGGCCAGCACAATATTGACCCGGCCGACCGGCGTCTCGAGCCGATGCCGGCCCGGTTCAATCCGGCCCAGATGCTGCAAGGTGACGACGGTGCCGATCGTGCCATGGCCACACATCCCCAGGAATCCAGCCGTGTCAAAAAAGATGATGCCTGCCGCGCACTCCGGATCGGCGGGCTCGCACAGCATGCCGCCGACCAGTACATCCGATCCCCGCGGCTCATCGACCACGGCGCGACGCACATCGTCGAACTGGTCGCGAAAGATGGCCCGTCGCTCGGCCAGTGTTCCGCTGCCCAAATCAGGACCGCCGCTGACAATGATTCGTGTCGGCTCACCGCCGGTATGGGAATCGATAACCTGAATGCGTTTCATGCGACGTCTGTCCGGTTTGCATTCACCGGAAATTAAAAGTATTTTGACCTGCCTGACAGTTTAACAGGCTGGATTGGTATCCGCTCCCTCGCGGTTGCGGTTCTGTTACTCAACGTGGAAGCAAACATGAGCATACACAAGGTACTGATTGCCGGAAGTTGGCGTGAATCGGACTCGACGGGCACTTTTCAGGCCGCAGATCCGCGTACCGGACAAAACCTGCCTGACGAGTATCCGGTCAGCAGCTGGAGCGAATGTGAACAGGCGCTGGACGCGGCCGCTGAGGCCTTTGAGCAATTGCGGCAAATGCCAGCCGAACGGATCGCCGAGTTTCTCGAATTGTATGCCGATCGCATCGAGGCGCGCTCGGCGGAGATATGTGAAATGGCTTCCCGGGAGACGGCACTGCCGGTCGAACCACGACTGGCATCGGGTGAACTGCCACGCACCACGGGCCAGTTGCGACAGGCCGCTGCCGCCGCACGCTCGTTCAGCTGGTGCCAACCCACCATCGATACCAGTGCCAATATCCGTTCCTGCTTCGCCGCATTGGGACCGGTGGCCGTGCTGGGTCCCAACAATTTCCCGCTGGCCTTTGGCAGCATCTCCGGTGGTGATTTTGCAGCAGCCGTGGCGGCCGGCAATCCGGTGATTGCCAAGGCCCATCCGCTGCATCCGGGAACGACTCGCTTGCTGGCCGAAGAAGCGCAGGCCGCGGTCGAGCAAACCGGGCTTCCCAAGGCCACGGTGCAGTTGCTGTACCACATCGACCACTCCGACGGGGAGCGAATGGTGCGTGACCCACGACTGGCAGCCGTCGCCTACACCGGCAGCCGCACAGCAGGTTTGAAGCTCAAGGCCGCCGCTGACTCAGTTGGCAAACCGATCTATCTGGAAATGTCTTCCGTGAATCCGATCGTCTTGTTACCCGGCGCCTTGCAGGAACGCGCCGAAGAGATCGCCGGGGAACTGGCCGGCAGTTGTCTGATGGGTACCGGCCAGTTTTGTACGAATCCGGGATTGGTGATTGCTGTCGATAACGATCAGACTCGTCAGTTCAGCCAGACACTGGTCGACAAATTCCAGGCTGCGCCCGTCGGGACATTGTTGTCGGGCGCAGGCCAGCAAGGACTTTCGTCGGCCGTGGATGCGTTGCGGCAGGCCGGTGCCGAAGCGATTTGCGGAGCCAGTGAAGGTGGCGGCCAGGGGTACAGTTATGCCAACACCATACTGCAGTGCGATGGCGACCAATTCCTGGCCAATCCGGAAGCTCTGCAAGCCGAGGCTTTTGGCAACTCGACCATGATCGTCACGGTCAACTCCATCGATCAGGCCGTTGAGGTGATTAGCCAGCTGGAGGGCAACCTGACGGGCTGTATCTATTCGGCGACCGATGGCAGCGACGATGCGGCTTACGACCAGATCGCGCCGCACCTGCGACAGCGGGTCGGTCGGTTGTTGAACGACCAGGTGCCGACGGGCGTCGCCGTCTGTCCGGCCATGAATCATGGCGGACCGTTTCCGGCCACCGGCCATCCTGGATTCACGGCTGTCGGCATTCCGGCTTCGCTGATCCGATTCGCGATGCTGCAATGCTATGACAATGTGCGGCCGCACCGGTTACCGGCGTTGTTGCAGGATGAAAACCCGGGCGGTGTCTGGCGATCGATCGACGGTCAGTGGACGCAGGCCGATGCAGGTGCCCTGGCATCGGCGTGAGCGATCAGTAGCGGTGGCTTCCAGCCGCCGTAAACATTCGCAGGCCTGACGGGCTGGAAGCCACCACTACGAGGAAACCGCTGCTCCCGCATGGCTTTTCCCCGGCCAGTCGGCCCACCACGTTTTGAACAACTCGTACTGCGATTCCACAAAATGCCGCTGGCTGGGCGACAAGGCGTCGGATTCGTTGAAGTGCAACTCGTACTCCGATTCTCCGTTCAGTACCAGCAGGTGTTTGTAGAACAGCACCAGATCGGGGCCTTCATCAAACGTAGAGAGCACCATCAGGGCCTCGTCCAGTTCCTTCGCCAGGCGACGCGCCTCGAAATCGCCTGCAGCGGCGCGCTGACACAACTCGATCAGATGCAGGACGACTTCCGGCAGTGCATTGCCAATCCCGGTAATCGCTCCGGCGGCCCCGCAATTGACATAGCCATGAAACACCTGGGTATCCACACCGATCATCAAGGTCAAGCCGGGATCGGCGCCGGTAATATGCTGGGCGGCGTAGCTGAGCGAGTCGGCGCCGCCAAATTCCTTGAAGCCAACCAGATTGGGAAATTCGTTTCTTAAATCAAAGAACAGGTCGGCTTTGGTCTCGAATCCATAATACGGACTGTTGTAAATAACGGCGGGAATTTCCGGCGCCGCCGAGAGGATCGCCGCGAAGTGGTTTCGCTGGGCGGCCGGCGACGTTCCGCGTGATAACACGCGGGGGATGACCATCAGTCCGCGGGCGCCCACCGATTGGGCATGAGCCGAATGTTCGACGGCAATCCGTGTATTAACCGCGCCGGTTCCAACCACCACAGGTACGCCAGCGTCGCAAAGTCGCCTGACGCCTTCCTGTCGCCACTGGTCCGTTAGCAACGGCCAGTCACCCATCGAGCCGCAGTAGACCATGCCGTTCATTCCGGCGGCCATCAATTCCTGACCCTTGCGAACCAGCGCGTCAAAATTCGGAGTGCGATCCGGGTGACACGGAGTCATCAGTGCGGGAATGCAGCCGCGAAAAATGCTGGTATCCATCTCATTAGTTCCCTTGAACAAAGTTTCCGCCAGAGCGCCACATTGTATCTCGCAGAAAATCTGTCTCAAGTTGCCGCTGTGTCACGGTCAGCAACCGGGTACAACTGTTGGAGGGTTCGAGCCAGTGAGCTACCGATGTCGCAATCCCAACACGAGACGCCCGACAGCCGATACGAAGTGGGTCAGGTCTGGACCTGGCGAACACGACCCGGGGAGGAAGAATCGCGACTGATTATTGTCAGAGCCGCGGAATTGCCCGAGGTCGGCAGGGTCTACAGTATTTACCTCGAAGGCATCAAGCTGGACATCGGAAACGGTGAGATTCAGGACTCGCTCCCGCACGCGCCGGTAACCGCTGAGGTTCTCGACGCCAGCGTACTGGATCTGGTCGGTTCGCGGGAACGGTTGCCAGATTTTGAGCCGGCATGGCAGGAATGGCGTGAACAAGAAGGCGGTGTCTTTTCAATTCCCGTCGCGAAAATACTGGCCACGATTGAACAGGCAGTGGCTTCAGCGAACGATCCGTTTCCGGCAATCAATTGGTCAGCCGTCGAGGACGGCGCGGGGCTTGAGCAAGAGCTGGCCAAAGAAGTCGGCAAGGAACATATCCTGTACGGAATTCCCTGTCAGGCAATCGCCCGTGCCAACTACAACGATGACATATTGGTGCAATTGACAGAGTCAGCAACGCACGACGGAGCTCGTTACGCCGTCGTTCATTTGACCTGGTCGGGCAAATCCGAAGAACCGCCGTGGCCTTCAACAGAATTATTCCCGGATTTTCAGTCCTGGTATGAGCCAGGTCTGGTCGCCCGCAAGATCGAAAACCGAGCACCGTCGCAATCACCACCTGCCAACAATTCCCGTCATGTTTTTGGTTTGACCAAAACGACCTGGGTCTTGTTAATCGTGATGGCGATGGTCATCGCCATG
>CAMYKF010000462.1 GCA_947258905.1 uncultured Pirellulaceae bacterium
TGCACATTTACGTGCACTACTCCAGCGAGGAGGACGAAGGCAAGATCATTCGCCTGGTGCGCGGCGAGTCAAGCGAATCCGACGGACCAGCAGCGGCCAAACCGGCGAAGATCCCCCAGCAAACGGTCTTTGACGCCCGGCGGGAAATCGATGGGATCGAAATCAATCGCTCCATCGATGACTACGTCGTCGCCCTGATCACGGCCACTCGCGACCCCGGGCGGTACAGCGAAGATCTGAAACGCTGGATCCATGTCGGCGTTAGTCCCCGTGGCGGGATCGCCCTGGACAAGGTAGGTCGGGCACATGCCTGGTACCATAACCGCGACTTCGTCACCCCCGATGACATTCGCGCAGTTGTGAATGATTGCTTCAGGCATCGCCTTAAACTTAGTTACGAAGCCCACGCGGATGGCATTACCGCCGATGATGTGACTAAGGAGATTGTGAGTCAGGTGGCAGTCGGGTAACTGAGCCGAACGCGCTAGCGTCGGGTCCTTTTGCCAGCCTATGAATGGAGTAATTACATGGACGGCCACGACACATGGTTCATCACATGGACAACTTATGGCACTTGGCTACCTGGCGATGCGCGAGGGTGGCGCAAGCGGGCTCGGTGGTCTCAGCCGCCTCAACCGGTGCTGGAACAATGGTGTCGCGAGCAAATGAAGGGTGAAACCGTGTTGCTTTCGTCGCGAGACCGGCGGACCGTGGAGCGTGCGTGCGAGGAGCATTGTTCCGTGCGACATTGGGAATTGTTGGCGGTGACCGCACGCAGTAATCATGTTCATGTAGTCGTTGCTGTCGACGAACAACCTCAAAAGGCACGCGATCAGTTGAAAGCCAATGCAACACGGTGTTTAAGAAATCAAGAGGTGCCACTGGTGGTTGATCGAACATGGACCCGAGGTGGCGACTGTGAAAAACTCAATACTGGCGAAGAAATTGAAACCGTATTGCAATATGTCAACGAGGCGCAGGATCGAAAAGGAGTTGTGGATCAGTCAAACTGAGCCGAACGCGCTAGCGTCGGGTCCTGTACGTCAATCGAGAACCAATCAACGGTACCCGCGGCTAGCGCCGTCGGCTCAGTTCAAGTTAAGGTTAAGTTGAAGTTAAAGTTGTCATGGAATATCCGCGAGTCAAACCACGAACTCCGTCGCCTGGCGAGCCCGGCGTCTATGCCAGTCTCGACGACCTTGTGCGGCTGCAGTACAAGGCACGGGGGTTTACTTTTCTGCCGCGACAACCCGTTCACAGCATCCTCGCTGGCCGTCATGCATCACGCCTGCGCGGTCGTGGTTTGAATTTTGAGGAACTCCGCGGTTACCTGCCCGGCGACGACATCCGCAACATCGACTGGAAAGTCACCGCCCGCTATCGCGAGCCGCACGTCCGCGTCTACACCGAGGAAAAGGACCGCCCTGCCCTGTTGCTGGTCGACCAGCGGATGTCGATGTTTTTTGGCAGCCGACGCGCGATGAAATCCGTCACGGCAGCCGAATGCGCGGCACTCTCTGCATGGCGCATCCTCGACGCGGGCGACCGTGTCGGGGCACTGGCGTTCAACGATGATGAGATCATCGAAGTGGCGCCCCATCGTAGCGAGGGGCGCGTGATGCAGATCTTGCGTGCGGTGGTCGACATGAATCATCGCCTGGGCACTCGCTCAGCTGACAACAAATCGACGCGCGGACCAGCCAATCCGGGTCAACTGAATGCTGCCTTGCAAGGTGCCCAACGTCTTGCCAAGCACGACTATCTGGTGATCCTGATCTCCGATTGCTTTGGGACCGATGACGAATCGCGACGCCTGTTCACACAAATCTGTCAGCACAACGACGCAATCACTGCGTTTATTTACGATCCCCTTGAACAACAACTGCCTGACGCGGGCCGTATCGTAGTCTCCGAAGGCGATTTGCAGCTGGAAGTCGACACGGGCAGCCACAAATTGCAGCAACAGTTTCAAAGCCAGTTCAATGAACGGCTGGAGCGGGTCAAGACGTCCTCCCGCCAACGCGCGGCACCGTTGCTGCCGATTCGTACGGACGAAGGTGTGGCTGAACAGATTCGTACCCAACTCGGATACTCCGGCCGTTCCGGAAGGCAATGACCATGCAGGAAACGGCTCAGGATCCCGCCAGTCTCCAACGGCTGAACGACATCGTGGTTCCCGATGCGACGGCGTGGTGGCCACCGGCACCCGGCTGGTATGTGTTGGGCATTTTGTTACTGCTGGCTGGATTGATATTGGCGGTCTCTGCCATACGCCACTGGTGGAAGAACCGTTATCGGACCGCCGCACTACGCGAACTCAATGTGCTGCGTGAAGCGTTCGGCACACCGACACCGGCAGAGCCTCGACGGGTCGTTGCGGGAATCAACCGGATCCTGAAACGTACCGCACTGGTGGGCTGGCCCAGAGACGAGGTCGCAACGTTGGCAGGTGATTCATGGATCGAGTTCCTCAATCGCACGGGTCATCAACGGCTCTTCTCAGCGGACCAGGCCAACGCCATGGTCAACATCGCCTGGTCCAGCGCGATCAGTCAGCAAATGTCGCCTTCACAAGTCAACTCGCTGTTTGACTCTGCAGCCGTTTGGATTCGGCAACACAAAACGAATGAGCACGGATCTGAGTCGGGCCCAGGAAAGGCAGACGGCTCATGATCACGCTCGCCCACCCCTGGTTACTCCTGCTGTTGCCCCTGCCGTTTTTGATCGCGAGGCTGTTGCCCGAATATCGCGAAGGTCGCAGCTCGCTACGCATTCCGCGAATTCGGCGACTTGCAGAACTGACCGGCCAACAGCCAGCCACAGGCTCCGCGACCATGCGTCGATCTGCCGCTGCATGGATCGTTTAGACTTTG
>CAMYKF010000463.1 GCA_947258905.1 uncultured Pirellulaceae bacterium
ATCCGTTTCGCTTCAGCAGCGAGCACGTCGCGGCGAGCGACACCGAACCGGTCGAGATCCTTTATCTCGCCGAGGAGCACGAGGAGCACGCGCGGGCGTTCCTGCCGCGAGTGGAGGGGTGGATGGCGCAGGTGCGCACCGAGCTGGGCTGGGACCAGGCCCGGATGCCCCTGCTCTTCCTGTCCCTGAGCCCGTCCCGGCGTCCCGGGCAGGGGCGCGTAGTTCGCGCCGATCGCGAAGCCGACATGGACTCGACCATGACACCCATGATCGACGTGGTATTCCTGCTGTTGATCTTTTTTGTGTGGACGGCAGGCACGCAGCTGGTCGAGTACATCCTGCCCAGCGAGCTGTCGGCCCAATTGGGCAACCAGGAAAGCAATCTGACGGAGCCCTTGCCCGAACAGGATTTTGACAATGTCGTGATTCGCTTGCGCTGGGACGGCGACCTGCCTGACTGGACCATCAATGACGAAGAAATGAAGTCGGCCCAGGAGGTGTCTGCCACGCTGCAGACGCTGGCCGAGATCAACATCGATGCGCCGATCATTGTGCACCCGGATGAAAACGTACCGATGGGCTACGTGATCGAAATGTACGACGTTGCCAAGCTGGCGGGATTCGTCAAGGTTTCCTTTGCCCTGAATAATGCCTTGTGATGATTACGTCGCTTCGAAAATTTGCGCTGGCGACCGGCATATTGGTAATGGCTGCAGCAGCACCGGCCTGCGCTCAAATTTGGGACCGGCCAACCGATGATGTGCTGACGGTGCAGGGGTTGCAGCAGCGGCGATTGTTTGATCTGGCGGTCAGCCACGCCCGCAGGAAATTGGTCGAGAACAGCGAACCGACGCGGGCCAACATTGAATTGGCCGTGGCCATGCTGGAAACGATGACCGCCCAGGCAGTGCAGGCACCGGCTGCCGGGCGGGAAGTGGCCTGGCAGTCGGTCCGCGATCAAGCTGACGAACTGGTACAGCGTTTTGAGTCTGCTCCACGTGGCGTGCTCGTTGCCATTCAGCGGATCCTCATTGATCAGGCCCAGGTGGAACAGCTGCGTCAGGAAATCGAAGCCGAGATGGCCCCCGATTCGGCGCGCGAACAGGCCCTGCAACTGGCGCGGGCCAACATCCAGCGGCTGACGGACGTGCAAAGTGAATTGAATCAATTGATGAATCGCCGGAATCGCTCACGTGATGACCCCGAGTCGTTCTCGTCGCAGGAACTGCTGGCCTTGCGTTACAACGTGGAATACCAACTGGCCCGTGCGTTGCTGCATCGCGGTATGTTGTTCGGTCCCGATGAACAATTGAACCGCACCGACACACTGGAACTGGTCGAGCAGCAATTGTCTTCTGTGCTGCAATCGGTCGGTCCGGAAGAGCCGTTGTGGTGGAGGGTGCAAGCCGACCGGATTGCCGCCGCCCGTATGACACGCAACTTCGCACGGGCCGGTGGCATCATCTCCACCCTGCCGACCGACGCAGCGACGCCGCAGGCCCGGGAACGGCTGAATGCAGAACTCGTGCGCTTGTTTATGGCCCGGCAACGACTGGATGAAGCGGTTCAACTGGCCGGACGCGGTGTGTTTGCGAGCCAGTCACCGGAACTGGATCTGGCTCGTATTGAGCTGTACACGACGATGGCAGGACGGGAAAGCGGCAGTGGCTGGCAACAACGGGCACTGGACCTGACCAAAGACATCGAGACCAGACATGGCGGTTACTGGGCCCGCCGCGCGAGCTTGCTGGTGGTCGGGACCGCCGCCGAAACGGCCGGCAGCAATCTTGACCTGCTGATTCGCACGGCCGATGAATTGCAGCGAAAACAACAGTGGGACGAAGCGGTTGCTGCACTGGACAAGGCGGCCGAACAAGCCGATACCTCAACGCAAGCGGAACTGGCGTGGAAACTGGGGTTCCGGGCCGCAGCCATCGAGCAACAGCAACAACGCCATGTCAGCGCCGCCAGACGGTTTGAATCTCTGGCCAGCACGTTTGCCAATTTGCCTGACGCCCCGTCGGCCCAGTTGATGGCTTGCTGGAACACGGCCAAAACCATCGGCAGCGACGAGTCGGCATTTGATCGCTACGCCGAAATGCTGGAACAACTGATCGGACGATGGCCGGAATCGCCAAGTGCCGATCAGGCGCGGTTGTGGCTGGGTATGGTGCAGGAAAACCGCCGCAACTGGCCCGCCGCCATTGGCCTGTACCTGAATGTCCGATCAACGAGCCCGCATTTCGCGACCGCGCTGGAAAATTTGCAGCGGATCATGCCCGCCTGGTTGCAGGGCGAAGCCGCCGACAACGCATCGAGCCGGCGAATTGCCGGGACCGTTGTCGATGTTTTGTCGTCCATTTTGGAAAATGCTGAAGGCAATCTCGAACCTGATTCGATGGTCTACCAGCGCATTGTGTTGCTGGTGGCTGAATTGCATCTGCTGTACGGAGCCGATGTCGATCTGGATATCAACGCCAGACTGGAACCGTTAATTGCGCAAATGCCCGAAGACCACCCGCTGTTGCAGTCGGCACGGGCGCTGCAAATTGTGGCGGTGGCTGCAGGTTCGGATGATCTATCGCAGTTGTCTGGCGAACTGAAACCGGATTCGCGTCAGTTCCAGATTCTGCTGCAGGCGCGGTCTGATGCGGCCGTCGGCCTGGCGGCAGACAGTTTTCTGGATTTGTCGCGCCAGTTCGCTGCTCAAATCGATCAATTGCCGGACGCCTTGCACAAGAGCTGGCTCAAGGAACAGGCCACGGCACACGAGGAACAGGGCAACACGGACCGTGCCCTGGAAGTACTGCGCGAACTGGCCGCTCGATACCCCGACGACAGTGACGTGCAGTTGCGGCTGGCCTATTCGC
>CAMYKF010000464.1 GCA_947258905.1 uncultured Pirellulaceae bacterium
AATTGCGGCACTGGCGCGGTTGTCGGCGCCCTTGAGCGTTTCCAGTCGCCCCAGATCGCTGAGGAAATGCTCGCTCCACGAGTAGGATTCGCCACCGTAACAGGCGGCTGACTGAAGGACGCCGCTGAATAGCTGCAAAATTCCGACTATGACCAGCAGGCCAGTCAGTATGATCCAGTAGCGAACCTGAATAGTCATGCCGGTTTCCGAATCATGGAACGATCACTGAATCATATCGCGCTGGTGGGGGAGAAGCGAACTGTTCCTGCTTCACTCGTTGGGCAGTGGCAGAGGTTCTCGGCGTACTCTGCGGCCTCCGCGTTTTGTTGATGAGCGGCAGCCATCAGGAAATGTGCTTTCGCCAAGATCCATCCCGCATTACGACGACGATTACGACGACGATTACGACGACGACAAGGACGAGGATGTAAGGGCAGAACGGACGAAGACGGAGACGAAGAAGAAGACGAGGACGAGGATTAGGGGCGGGGGTCAAGGCGAGAGCTATTTTTGGGGCTTCGCCCGGCGATACATGGCCTTGATCAGATTTATCTGCCCGGTGTGGTAACCGTCGTGAATGGCCAGCCAGAAGACGCGTTGCAGCGAAGTCCAGTGGCCGTCCTCTCGCGGTTTGGCATGGCTGAGAACGCGGCGGCAATTCGCGATCGCTTCGCATAACTGTTCGTGCTGATCTTCCAGCAACGAACGGTATTCGGACCACTGTTCAGCCGTCAAATCGTCGGAAGTGCGGAACCAGTTGCTGCCCTTGAGCGGGAATCCGCCACGCTTGCCGCCGGTGAGCCGCCGCCGCAGCGCATACTTCCAGTAGGCACAATGGACCACAATGTCGGCGATCGATCGTTTGACATGCGGGGGCCGCCAACTGGCCATCTGCGGAGTGACCCGCCGCAATGTGGATTGCAAACTGGTCTCGTTCCAGTTGGGCATGCGGTATGCCTCGTTGATCATTTGCAGCAACAGCTGCCGATCGTCATTTTTCCTCGCTGACTCGGCCATTACGCTTCCGCCTGACTCGTTTTCGGTTCCAGATAACCCAGATGATGAGCGGCGTGGAGCAGACTGACCTTCACGTGCGTTTCCTTGTCCATGGGCCCGAACAAGGGTGAGGAGATCAACTCGCCGTCAAACGCCTGGACACGTTCGACCATTTGCCGCAGTCTTTCAACGCCCTGTTCATCGGTCAATTGTTCTGCATCGGGCACGGTATCGGGCGCAGTGGGCATGCCGCCCGTGAATCCTTCAGCCAGAATCTTGTTTGCCATGCGTTTGGCCATGCCAGTCGTCCGCATAAACCAGAAAATGCCTCGCATGGGCAGCGGCGGCTTGGGGAAACCATCCAGCGGAAACCGCATCCACTCGGCCACGTGCCCGCAGGCCTGTCCCAGCGTCCAGCTGCCGTGCCTGCTGTATCCACCACTGTGCAACGTCCGCACATCGGCCATCATGTCATCGAAATTCTTGTAATTGAGTTGCCGTTTTTGCGGCTCGGTTTTGGCCATCGGCTGACTCTCCAGGACTAAATGAACAATTATCTTTGCAAAACCAGTCGCAACGGTGGCGCTTCGGTTAACCGGTCGAAAGCCGCGTTGATGTCATTCATGGGAAACATCTCCACGTCCGGCGTGATCTTGTGACGGGCACAAAACTCCAGCATCTTGCGGGTGGTTGCGATATTGCCGAGTGGTGATGCGGACAGCGATTTTTGACCCACGATCATGGGAAACATGGTCGCCTCGATGGTGTTCGCGGCGCCCACCGTATGCAACACGCCTTGCGGCGACAGTGCCACTACATACTCGTCCCACGGCAACCGGGCATTGGTAGTATTAATAATCAGGTCAAACTTGCCCGCAACGGCATCCAGTGCGCCCGCTTCGCCGGTTGCCACGAACTGGTGTGCGCCCAACGCATGGGCTTGTTCCTGCTTGGTCCGGCTGCGGGAAAACGCCGTGACCTCACAGCCCCATGCTTTCAGGAACTTGACCGCCATATGACCCAGGCCGCCAATGCCCACCACACCAACGCGAGCAGTCGGGGCAATCGCATGCTGGACAATCGGATTAAAAACGGTGATGCCGCCGCACAGCAATGGCCCACATTTTTCCGGCGGCAGCCCATCGGGAATCCTGATCGCCCAGTTCCAGTGACAGCGCACGCGATCGGCAAAGCCGCCCATCTGGTGCGAAATCGTCCCTTCGGCTTCCAGACACAAATTCTGGTGTCCACCGATACATTGATCGCAGTGCTGACAGGATTTGGCAAACCAGCCCAGACCAACTCGATCACCGATGTTCAGGCCCGGAACCATGGAACCCAGTGCCGCTACCGTCCCGATCACTTCGTGACCGCCCACAAAGGGATACTCGGTCATTTCCCATTCATTGTCACGCATGGACCAGTCACTGTGGCAAATGCCGCACGATTCGACCGCGATGTCGACCTGATCGGGTCCGATTTCAGGCAATTCATATTCGAAAGGTTCAAATTTGCCACCAGCTTCCATGGCCGCCCAGGCTTGCACCGTCGTCATCGTTATGTCCCTAACAGAATGTATGTATTGGGCCAGATTCCAGAACCATGATTTAACCCATTGCGTGCCGGCTGACCAGACGCGGACCTTTCAAACGAAAAAAGGCCCGCTCGCAGGCTAAACTGTGGGTCGTCCAGCCCGCTGAATCTCAAACCGCGGACACCGTTCGTCTGCGACCCACAAAACAATTGGAGGATTCCGAGTGTCCCAAAACAGTCACAATCGCCGCAAGTTTTTGAAAACGTCCGCCGCCGCAGGCACGGCCGCTGCAGTCCCCTATTTTTTTTCCGCGCCCCGCACGCTTGCCGATGAAATCAA
>CAMYKF010000465.1 GCA_947258905.1 uncultured Pirellulaceae bacterium
TACACCACGCAAAATTACCCGCCGCAATAGTTTCATCTCAATGGCGCCGTAAGATTCGTTGTCAACAACAGCATCAATCCCGGCGATTTGCAACTCCTCCGTGGTCAGGTTTTTCAGTTCGACAGGCAGGTCCTCTGCTTCCTCATTCATCTGTCCAAACAATTGCTCCATGAATTGCTCGTCTTTCAATTTGGCAAGCGGAGCGTGCACGATAAACGCGACATGCACCTGATGGCCGATGCGCTCGTCGTTTGGATTCTTGATGTAATTAACATCGATCGACACGGGAGCTGCAAATGATCTGCGACTGAACTTTTCCCAACCACGGCCGCCGGATAGTTCATCAAGAACCTCCCTGCGACGCGCGGCGTCGAAGTCGGGTTCAAGCAAAGCCGGCGGCAACACGCACCGCTGTTCGTCAGTGATTGCAATGCCACTGGTGGTCAATTGCTCGAACAGATTAATTGCGGTGTCCGGCGCTTGAATCGCCAAGCAGGCCAGCCAGACGCCAGTGACCAAACTCATACGATTTCTCCGTCAATTTCAATAACCACGGCTTCCCCTGGCAAACGCCAATTCAGATAACCGTCGGTGTTCTCGATCATCTTCCCGCCACCAAAATTTGCGAAGGTCGTTCAAGATGTTTGTTGCGCAGGATCCAGACGGCCAACGCAAAACAGCCGATGGCCACGACTCCGCCAACGATGGCGAGCGGGATCGGTGGCTGTTCGGGGAATCCCCACAACTTCTGCCCCACGTGCCAGATGTTCCAGGCACCGTTGATCGCTGCGTGCGAAATGATGCACGGCCAGATTGAACCGGTTCTCCACGCAACGACGCCGAGCCAGATCCCTAGCACAAACGCGTTCGCCATGGCATGTGGAGTGATGTGAAAGATGGCGAAGAGGACCGACGTCACCAAAATCGCCAACCACGGGCTCCACCGCTCCAGCAATCGAGTCTGCAGGTATCCGCGGAACAACATTTCTTCCATGAATCCGGGTGCCAGGGCAATAAACAGAATAAAGGGAATCGCCATGCCTGGTGTCATCTGATCGTAAATGGTCGCGACAGAGGGATCCGGCGGTATCACCAACGAAATCAGCCACGCCAGTGAAACACCGATTGCCAAAGGCACAAACGCGCCCAATACGACAACGACCAGCTCCCCCGGCCGCAGGCTGGAACGAACGAGACCCAGTCGTTGCGTTACCGGTTGGCTGGACATCAGTGCGGGCAAGATGGCCGCCAGACCCATAATCAGTTGCGACGCCAATCCCAACACAATCACCACACCGGGCCGCGAAAACACTTCAGCCAGTCTCTGCGTTGCCTGCCCGATTTCTTCCCCTTGTGCTGCCTGCCATCCCAGCCACGCAGCTACCGCCAACAACTGAAACAAAATGACCGTGACCAGCGCGAGCGCAACCGCCGTAAATACTGTCCAGATCCTTGGTCGCTGAAACGGCGACGCGGACGAATCCGGTTCGAGTGGTTTCAACGTATCAGCCTGGTCGTCAACTGGCGGCATCGGCAAGTAACTGTAATAAAGAGCCAATCATCTTTTGCAATGTGCGAAACCGAACACACATCTTACTCACTAACTGGCTCAGTTTCACCGCACCGACAACGACACCGTTGGTTTTCGCAACAGGTTTCGTAATCAGCCCAGCGACTGGTCTTGATACATTCCAGTTACAGACTTCAGTTCGCTGTTGCACCTGGTTGGAAGAAATGGGCCGTAAAATGCACCATCACTTGATTCGTAACTCATTCAGGATTGTACATCAATGCATGAATTTCCAACGATACCGGGATCGTCCTTGTTGCTGATCTGTTTTGTTTTGCTCATCGCATGCGATGAACCACAACAAGTGGGCGATGGGGTCACGCAATCGAAAACAACTCGCAACGACTCCACACAAAATCACGAACAGGAACTCAAGAAAAACCCTGCGTTTCAGCTGGACCAGATTGTCGTGCGCCGGATCTTTCAGGATCAACGTGGCCATTTATGGTTTGGTACAAACGGCAATGGAGTGTTTCGATTTGACGGCGAATCGCTTGAGTCTTTTTCGATTGACGAGGGATTTGGCGGTTGGGCGGTAAGAAAGATTGTCGAGGATGAAGAAGGCAATGTGTGGTTTGGGACCAATGGCGGGTTAACGAAATATGATCCTGCGGCAGACGTTGGTGCAGGTTCAGAACCCCCCCAGCCCCCCTTTGAAAAGGGGGGGAGTTCCAGCGGCGGGAGTTCCCGGTTCACGAACTTCACCACCGAAGATGGACTGATTCACAACGATGTGTGGAGCATGACGATCGACAACAAGGGAGTCATCTGGATTGGTACGTTGGGTGGTGTCAGCCGATTTGATGGAGAGACTTTTACTGAATTTCTGCTACCCGAGTCAGAGCCCGATCCCACGCGAGGTGTAACCAGCGCGCGGATCGTCCACGACATTATGGAAGACAGCCGGGGTCGAATCTGGTTAGCCAACAATAGCGGAGCCTGGATTTACGACTCCACGGCTTCTCTGGGGGACAAAGGCGATTTCCTCCTTAATCTCTCCGAGGAAGATGGCCTGAGTAGCAATGCCGTGAATGGGTTTTTGGAAGACCAGCACGGCAATATCTGGTTCGCCACGCATCACAAAGGGGTCTGCCGTTGGGATGGAACGTCATTCACCCACTTCACGGAAGCGGATGGCGTTCAGGGCAGCGAAGCGTGGAAACTCTATCCCGATAGTTCCGGGAACATCTGGTTTCCCGTCGAGCATCAGGGCGTGTACCGCTACGACGGAAACTCATTTCTACGATTCCACACAGAACAAGGTCAGGAAAGCGGCGCCATCCAGTGCGTTTTCGAG
>CAMYKF010000466.1 GCA_947258905.1 uncultured Pirellulaceae bacterium
TGGCCGTTATCGGAATTGCGGTAACACGCCCCTGGGGATGGGCGGCCGGGGTGCTGGCCCTGCCCTTGCTGTTATGGTGGGCCCGCAAGAAGAGTCGGGCCATGCGGTATGCCCGTACCGACCAGCAAGTGATTTATCGCAGCGGTGTTGTGAATCGCAAGACCAGCATGACCTTCTTTGACAAGGTGCAGACGCTGTCGGTCAACCAGTCGCCCTTTGATCGCCGCTGGAAGATGGCCCGACTGTCAGTCGATACTGCCGCCGCCGGTCCGGCCGAACACCGGATCGAGGTACCTTATCTGGATGAGCACTTCGCGGCGGGGGAATATGAGATGATTGCCGCAACCGCCGCTGAATATCAGCCGGATTTCGGGTAAGCCGTTGGGCGCCGGGCAGTCGCCTGGAGCCCCCGCTTACAAACTTGTTACTCAAGGACCTCTGTGCCTGATATAACATCGGGGTTGCAGAGTCATTTTGCCAAAGGAGTAACCCATGCTGTTTTCATCACTGGCTGCATCCGGCCTGATCCTGACCTCTTGCCTGGTGGCTATGGAAGCCCCGGCAAATAATAACAACGACCAGATCGGCCGCGTCAGCCATGTGACGCTGTATCGCAGCCAGGCACTGGTCACACGCACGCTGAATATCGCAGGCGAAGCGGGCGACAGCGAAGTGGTCATCGGTGATCTGCCGGAAAACATTGTGCCCGACAGCCTGTTTGCCGAGGGATCCCCGGACATCGAAATACGGGCCGTCCAGTTCCGTACCCGGGCCGTCGGCGAATCGCCGCGTGAGGAAGTGCGGCAATTGCAGGAACAGATTACCGCCGTGCAGGACAAGATTGCCCTGAACGCCAAGAACACGGAGATCACCACGCGGCAGGTGGAATATCTCGATCAGCTGGAAGGGTTCGTCGCTCCCACCGCCACGACCGAATTGTCCCAGGGCGTGCTTAATGCGGAAGCGCTGGAACGCATGACAAAGTTTTCCTTTGAGCAACGCGAGACGATTGCCGCCCGGCAGATTGAACTGGGCAAGGAAAAACGGGATCTCGAGGAGGAACTGAATTTGCTGCAGCGGAAACTGTCCGAGATCACCAGCGGAGCCACCAAAACGGTGCGTGAAGCCGTGCTGTTCGTTAACAAATCGGGTGCTGCCGCCGAGGATGTGCGGCTGAACTATCTCGTCAACAATTGTGGCTGGTCGCCGACTTATACCATTCGTTCGACCGTCGACCGTGAGCAAGCCACATTGGATTACAACGCCCTGATTTATCAAATGAGTGGCGAAGACTGGCAAGATGTGGTCCTGACCCTGTCGACCGCATCTCCGGCGCTCAGCGCAGCCGGCCCCGGTCTGGCTCCCTTGCGAGTGTCACTGACGGTTGAAGCCATGCAGCAGGGTCAGGCGCAGGCTGGCCAGCAAATGG
The DNA here is from genome assembly GCA_947258905.1 of uncultured Pirellulaceae bacterium. Taxonomy (GTDB): domain Bacteria; phylum Planctomycetota; class Planctomycetia; order Pirellulales; family Pirellulaceae; genus CAJQPP01. The sequence goes on from CAMYKF010000466.1 coordinate 1,430, forward strand.
ACTTCAAGAACATTACGCTGGGGCAGGTCGAGGAGATCGTCAGCAAACAGCAACGGGCCGTCGATGACAATCGCTACGCCACCAACTTCCGCGACTACAACGAATCCAGCTGGACGTTGAACACGGCCGCCGATCAATTGTCCTGTGTCGAATTGATTGGCGATTCGGGCGTCGTGACCAATCTGCAATCCGAGTTGCAGCAATTGATCGATGAGCCCAGTCTCACATACAGCCTGGCCAGCGGCGTTTCGCTGAACAGTCGCAGCAGCCGCCAAATGGTGCGTATCGTGACCAGCGATTTGCCCAGCACGTTTTATCATGTGGCCACTCCGGTGCTGACGAGCTTTGTGTACCGGGAAGCCGAAGTGACCAACGACAGCAGCGAAGACCTGCTGGGTGGCCCGATTACCGTTTACCTGGACGACAAGTTCGTGGGTCGAGGTGAAATCCCCACCGTGGCCCGCGGCCAAACCTTTGTGGTTGGATTTGGCGCCGACCCGCAATTGCGCACCCGCCGTGAACTGGCGGAAAAGCAAGACGGCATCAATGGGGGCAATCGTGAACTGAAATTCGATTACCGGCTGGTCATCGAGAATTTCAAGGATGCGCCTGCCACGATCCGGCTGATCGACCGCATGCCAACCGCTGCCGGCAATGCCGAAATTCGGGTCACCAAGCGCGATTTCTCGAAAGACCTGTCCGACGACGAAATCTACCAACGGCTGGAAAAGCCCGAAGGCATTTTGCGCTGGGATGTCGAGGTCCCAGCCGGTGCCACGACCAGCGACGCTTACGTCGTGGATTACTCCTACACCGTGGAATACGATCGTAATTTTGTGGTTTCACTGCCGGCCACTTACAACCAGCAGAAACAGGAGTTCGAGCGGTTGCAGCGAGTCCGCACGGTGCGCTAAATAAGTACACATGCGGTTCGCTGCGCTGCCCATCTGCGCAAGGCAATGGCTCGACGACATACGAAACGCGACTCTGTGACGACGCAGAGCCGCGTTTGTTTTTTCCAAATGTACAGCTGGATCAGATCCAGCCATTCTCCTTGGCCGTGCAAACCATCTCGGCCGACGTACGCACGCCCAGCTTTTCCCGAATGCGGGCGCGATGGTTTTCAACCGTGCGAATGCTCAAGCCCAGCTGGTCGGCAATTCGCCGATTGCCGTCGCCACGCGAAACAAGCTTGACGATCTGCAATTGCCGGTGAGTCAACGGAGCCCAGGACTTGTTGCGGGATTTCTGCAATTTGCGAAATGCCAAATCAAAATATTGATCACCCTGGGAGATAGAGTTGACCGCGGCCAGCAACTCGCGAAACGAGACTTCGGCATTAAGCACCGCGCCGTATTGACGCAGCCCCATAACGGCCGCCTGTCGCATCTGACCGGCCGGCACCAGCACGACAATGTCACGCGCATTCGCAATGTT
>CAMYKF010000467.1 GCA_947258905.1 uncultured Pirellulaceae bacterium
GAGTCGAATACCAGGCCCGACGTTTACGTCGGGTGACACCGAACGCCGACTGTCTCGCTCCCCCGCCCGCCGCTTTGCGGCGGGCGGGGGAGCGAGACTATTTTTTTGTCCCCTGTAACCCGAGCTAAAGCTCGGGCCTAACACCGGTTTTGCACATGTTTGCTGCCCTCGGTTGCGGCCATAATGCTCGGTCTGACTAGCTAGTTCGATGTCTTGTCGGCTAGCGAGGCCCGGGACAGATCGACGTCGTGCCCGATCTCGGACATCAGTTTTTCAATGCCGCGATCAATGGCGCTGCCGCCCACGGCCTTGTAGCGAATCACGCCGTCGGCGTCGATCAGATACACCGTCGGCCACGCCTCGACGTTCCACTGCGCGGAAATGGGACCGGATGTCCCCCGGGGACCGTTCCAGAAATTTCGCCATGGGAGCTTGTCGCGTCGCACACTGTTCTGCGCGGTTTCCAGTTTGGCATCGGAGTTCACACCGATCAGGGCAAAAGGCAGTCCCGCCAGTTTCTCGACCAGATATCGCTCATGCGGATACATCGCCCGACAGGGCGGGCACCAGTGCCCCCAGAAATCCAGCATCACCACCTTGCCGCGATAATCACTGAGTGAGAATTGCTGACCGTCCAGGTCCTTTCCGGTAATGTCTGGCGCCACCAAACCGACACGTAAATTCTGCAGTTCGAACAATTCCCGGCGAGCCTTTTCGGCGTAGGTATCCACCTCACTCATCTGATCCCCGTCGAACTCCAGCTCTCCCGCTTCATCGATCACTGAATGCAGCAGTCCGGCCATTTCAGCGATCTGTGCCTCGTTCCGCTCGGCATTGATATAGGCCAGTTGCTGTTCTGGCAAACGGGCCGCGACCTGGGGATTTACGGCCAGCGTGTCGCGAAACACGGGGACCTGGTCGAGGTATTCCTTGAGACCGATCACAGCGTCTGCGCGGCGACGGCCTGGTGTGGCGTGATCGATCAGCTTGGCCAGCCACGATTCGATTTCGGCCGACGGCACTTCGCTTTGCAACGAAGCGATCACGGTATCCTGATCCAGAGCATCCACGAAGTTATCAATCAATACATGCATGGCGCGGTTTTTTTGCGGACCCTTGCTGCGCGAGACGGCCTCCAGAGCGGCCTCCAGAGCCGCTGGTGATTCCGTGTCGGCCTCGGCCAGCATCAGCAGGTGATCGACATACGCTGGCAGCGGATTAAGTTGTTCGAACAGTTGCGCCTTTTCCTCGTCGGTTGCGGCGGCTGCCACACGCTGTCGCAACGATTCGATGTGCTGCTGCAGTTGTTGTTGCAGATCGGTCAGCCGGGCGGCGGGTTCTGCCAACTCGTCAATTTGAAAGACGACCTGCGGCGCGGCCGGCGTGTGCTGGCCGGTGTCCGCATCCTGTTGCGTGGCCGATTGATCCGCGGCGGGCTGCGTGGCGGATTTTTTTTCGGATTGGCAACCGGCGATGGACAATGCTGCCAGGGCGACCAACAGGGCTGGTTGACGCAACATGGTTGGACCTTGTTTGTTCAGACCGACGGGACAGTGAAAGTGATGTCATCTTAACCAGTCACTTCGGGAATTGCCCAGCTAGCTGGGTGAAACGTAAGCAAACATACGCCCTGCCCAGATTGTATTGAGAGGCGTGCGGAATCCCGCTACAGTGCTCGTCAAAGACTCCAGGACGAGTCCGCTGTCACAGGAATGGAACCAAGTGAACGCGACACACCCCTCCCTGTTCGTACTGGATACGAACGTCGTGCTGCATGATGCCAATTGCATCGAAGCCTTTGGCCCGGACGACATTGCGGTCCCCATCACCGTGATTGAGGAACTGGACAAGTTCAAACGGGGCACCGAGGACATCCATTTTCAGGCCAGGCAATTTCTGCGCCGGTTGGACGAGATTACCGGACCGCTATTGAGCGAACAGGGCGTCTCGCTGGGCCCCGAACTGGGCAACATTCGCATCGTGTTGTCCGGTCCCATGGACGAACAGTTGCGGGCGGCTTTCATGCGGGACATTGCCGACCATCGCATTCTGAACACCGCGTTTCAACTGACGCTGCAGAACCCCAACCGTCCCGTTGTGCTGGTTTCCAAGGACACCAACCTGCGGATGAAGGCCAAATCGGTTGGCATCAAGTCCGTCGATTATGAAGCGGACAAGCTGGAAAGTTTTGACAGCCTGTACACGGGCAAACGCACGATCGAAGGCGCGCTCAGCGAAGAGATCGATCCGTTCTTTGAAGGTGGCGGCATTGTGCCGGCCAACCATCTGGAACGCATTTATTCGCCGGTGGCCAATGAGAACTTCGTGCTGCGAAACGGTTCCAAATCGACACTAATAACCTATTCCGCCAACGACCAGACATATCGACGAGTCCATCAGCTGACGGCATACGGCATCAAGCCCCGCAATGCCGAACAGTCGTTTGCCCTGAAGGCGTTGCTGAACGATGACATCCGGCTGGTCACGCTGACTGGCAAGGCGGGTACGGGCAAAACCCTGCTGGCCCTGGCCGCTGCGCTGGAAAGCCGCGCCCGTTACCAGCAGATCCTGCTGGCCCGGCCCATCGTGCCGCTGAGCAACCGGGATCTCGGTTTCCTGCCTGGCGATATTCAGGAAAAACTTGATCCCTACATGCAGCCGCTGTTCGACAACCTGAATGTCATCCGGCATCAGTACAAGGACGGCGACCCCCAGGCTGAACGGATCAACGAGTTGCTGGAACATCAAAGGCTGGTTATCACGCCGCTGTCCTATATTCGCGGTCGCAGCCTGCAAAAGATGTATTTTATCATCGACGAAGCCCAGAATCTGACGCCCCACGAGATCAAGACCATCATCACTCGC
>CAMYKF010000468.1 GCA_947258905.1 uncultured Pirellulaceae bacterium
AATAATGGCGATGTTGATCGTTCCGGCTTCGTCGGTGTAAACAAGCGGCGGACGTCTGGCGCTGGGGTATTTCGTCCTGAGCAGCTCTTCGTCCATCTCCGAAAATACGTCAGGGATCAGTAGCGAGAGTTGGCCGTCAAGGACGGTTTCGGGTTGGAGAAGTACCGAACCCACCTGCTTTTCTGCAAGCTCTTGCGGTTGGCTGCTGTTCGCCGTGGATGACTGGCCAGATTGTGGATGATTGCAGCCCAGTGTCAGGGCAAGACAAATCAAGGTCGAAGCAACGATTTCAGTCATGGTCGTTCTCTTCAGCGTGACTCGCATGATTGACGGCTTGCGGCACCTCACCCGCCCTTCGGCCACTCTACACAACTATGTCGGCTTCAAATCCACCCTCCCTGGGGAGGGTCGGAACGAGCTTGCGAGTTTCCGGGGAGGGGAGATGTATCGACAAACGCTGCATTTTCCGAGCGGTCTTCCGCTCCCCGAAGCCTCGTTCCTCGCCTTCGACCCTCCCCAGGGAGGGTGAAGTGAGATGTGTAGACACCCAATGCTCTCCGAGGGAGAGGGATTTCATTTTGCTCCACCGTTGTGACGGCGAACACATGATACCGCCAGCAAAGACGCCACACCACTGCTGCCGGTTACCGTGCGGAATCCCGGGTCGGTGCCAAATGCTCAAGCACGTAACTAACGGCGGGCAGCGCAAGGGTGTTGCCGGTTAGCGGCCACAGTCTGGAGGGTGGCCAGCCAGGTAACTGAAATGACTCGGCGAAACCAAGTTGCCAGAGGATTTCCGCGGGAGTGAAAAAGCGAATGCCTGCGGCAGTTCGCAAATAGGATCCGCTACGTACGGGGCTGCGGCCGTAGGCAGAGGTGAAACAGGCTGTGGTTTCGTGGCCAGCGAGCAATTCGCCTTCATCCACTATGTCGATGGCAGCGGCGTAATTGTCCAGCCAGGCCGCGGGGATCTGCCAGGCCGCGAAATCGACGTCGTCCTGCAAACGCACCTTGGTTTCCCTGCCGTGAAGAACCCCCCCGGCCCCCCTTTGCAAAATGGGGGAGTTGTGACTGGCCCTGCTCCTCGAAGTGCCGTCCTCGACTGGTTGCCAGTCGGGCAAGGGTTCGCGGGACGCAATTAGATAAAACCGCTTCCGCCGGTTGATGGAGCCCAATTGAGTCGGGCAGAGGATGATTTCCCGGGTGTGATAATTTTTAGCGGCGAGTGTTGCCAGAAGTTTCCTGTGACCGGCAGAGCCCAAAAACCCGGGAACATTTTCCATACCGATGCGGGTCGGTTGCAATTCGACGATCAAGTCCACGACTCGCAAAAACCCGGCAGCGCGGGGATCGTCCAGGTCGCGACCCTGTCCGCGACGTGTATAAGGCTGGCACGGCGGAGACATCCACCAAAGTTCACTTGGCCATGTCGCAACTTCATCGACAGCCAACGACTCGATCGTTTTGCAAACCGTCTGGTGTGGAAAGTTGAGCCGGTACACCTCCAGGGCGTACTGGTTGATATCGACGGCCGCTGCAGAGCCCGCATCGGGCAGGCAGGCCGACAGGCCTCCGATCCCGCAAAAGAACTCGGTGAATGCGAGTTGACCCATGGTGCTCTTCACAATTCACATTTCATTCTTCAATATTCACAATTCACGTCGCCACTTCAGCGTTCCCAATCGAATTGTGAATCATGAATGGTGAATGGTGAATGACCGGGATACCCGTCGTGAGGTGAGGAAGCTATGTCTTACGCCGCGTGGCGTGCTGCCGGCACCGCATACAGGTCGTAATCCAGAACCCGCAATTCAAATTCCAGCAGTTCATTCAATCGCTGGATCGTGGCGGGTTGCAGACGGCGCAGATAGTCGCCGGGTGTAACGCTGCGTTTGTGCGAGCCCGGATCGGAGCTGGGCTGGAATTCGTTGCGGTAACGCAAGGCATATCGAGTTTTGACCAGCGACGGGAAACGGAATTCAAACGGCGGCAAGACCCTGGCCAGCCACGCCGGAAAGTCCGTGACCATCTCCTCGTACTTTACGACGTGTCGCAATTCCAGCTCATCGCGATCAATCAGGTCGCGTAATCGCAACTTGATCGGATGAATAGCGTGTGTTTCGTCCAGCACGTATTCATCGATGCTCATCGTCTGGATACTCTCCCGCTGGCGATGCCGGCCGTCGTTGAACTCCTCATCCGAGTGCCTCCAGCCATAGGAATAGTACTGGGATACAAGGATGTCACGGGGATCACGCACATGAAAGATGCGTCGGATTTGCTGGTTGCCCGTAAACGGGAACGGGGCGTCGCTAAAGGTGCGAATCGGACACAGGCAAAAATCGTGATCAATGTCCGGTGTTACCAGGTGATGGTTGGGGTGCTCGTGATTGCCCGAGTAATATGCGATGCGCCGCTGGCGGCACAATCGATGAAACAACTGATACAAAAACATCGTGCCGCTTTTATGCAGGCCGTGCACGATGATGCCGGTCGGACGTTCGGGATGGATGCGGATCGCTGACATGGTCGGAAAACGGTACTCGGCAGCGCCGGGCAGGCAAAGATCATTTGTCCACGCTAGCGTGCGCTGGAGTGCCGGCGTTGGCCTTTTGCATTCGCCTTCAGGGTGGAGCCTGTTATCCAGGACATCGTCAGGCTGAATCCTGGCCCGGTCGACGATGTACGGGCATCGGCGGACAACGATCCGTCGAGACACCTGATGGCGATGCGGAGGGGGGCAAGTGCCGGGCGATGCCATACACGGTCATGAAGTTCACTGTGGCCTGTAGCCGGGGTAGTGCGAAAATGCCAATTGTCATTGTGACGGATGTACAGGGGCATTAGACAGCCAGTAAAAAAACGGGATAATTCCAGAAGTGGTTTCAAAACCCTGTTTGGTTTGTAGTACCGGCCTATGCCGGAATTCTGCCTAAGGGCGGGACTACGAACTTTCAAAACCCGGTTTTGAATCTGGCTCCAGTTGCCAAAAAAATCCGGGAATATGCGTGGAATCCCGGTGTCGGCTGCAGTTTAGGTTGGGGGAAGGCTGTTGGCCGGTGAAGTACTCGACGACAGGACATCCTTGACCGTAGCAAAATCTCGTGAGAGATTTGACTCAGCCGTCCAAAGTCTCACGACTTTGGCTACGAGAAGACAGTACAGCCATCCCAAGTCGCACGACTTTGGCTACCTATACGCTGACGACTGAATGATGGAATCAACAACTGAAAAAGCGATCGAACGCTGCCCCGTCATGAGCACGATTCGGGGCAAGTCTCCCGAGCCGGAGATCGGGGCGGGGCCAGTTGCGACGATAACCAATTCCGCTGATCAACCCGGCTGGATCAAACGCTATTTTCTTATGGTGACCGGGCTTTTCTTCGTTGCGTTGGGAGCCGTCGGCGTCATTCTGCCGGGCATCCCTACGGCCGGACCGTTGATTCTGGCGTCGATCTGTCTGACCAAAAGTTGTCCGTGGCTGGAGCAGAAACTGGTACGAAGCCGTTACTTCGCCGCCTTCCACAAATACCTGGACGGTAATGCCGGGATGCCGCTGAAAGCCCGCGTCACCGCGATCGGCATTATGTGGGTCAGCATTGCTGCCAGTTGTGCCTTGCTGTTTTCCTCCGGCAAGATCGCCATGTGGCTGATCGCCGTGATGGTGCTGGCCGGCGTAATTGGCTCGGTCGTGATCAGTCGCTACGGGCGCAAGAGGGGCCAGTGGTCCGCCTAGCCCTCGCGCACGTACGTTGTCTCTCCCGAGCCGTCGATTTCAATCGTCCAGTTACGAATCGTGGAATGGAGCCTAGTCGTCCGTGGCCTTGAATTCGAACTTCATCGTGCCGCTGGCGGTAGCTACAGATTCGCCGCTTTGCATCATGTCGAATCCGAGATCCACGTCGAGGTTTCCGGACACCCATTTACGTATCGACCTGTCAAAAACCTGCGTGCCCTCAAGTTGATACTTGATGTTGTCGCAGTCGATACCGCGGCGGCTTGTTTCCCCGGTTAACTCCCCGCGCAAGCGCACGGTGGCCAGATCGCCTTCCTCGCCGACCAGTTCATAATTTATGTCGCCCTCGATGAATCCTCCCTCGCCAATGGAAAATTCCATGGGTGCGGTCCACTTGTCCTGATCGTCGATGAACGGCGGATGAAACATGCGGGCGTGACGGTAATCGCCGGTGGCTACCAGCAAGTCCGCATCGTTTTCCACCAGCAACTTGCTGCTCGTCTCCCGACCTTGTTCATCCACTTCAAACTCGAGGACGGGAACGCTGAAGCTGGACAGGGCGTTGGCCTGGGCTGCCCCGGCCTCAGGCGTGAAGTCCGCACCGCTCACCGGATCCTGAAACCGGTCCTTGTCGATTTGCGCATCCATCAGGTTGTTGCCATTGATAGTCGCCTTGATCTGTGCGGAATCGATGATCAGGCGACACACCTGCCCGGTACGGTTAATGCGATACTGGAATCCTGAATTGGCCTCGACGTTTTGCTCGCCCAGCTCCATGTCGATTTTGATTTTGGTTTCGACCCGAACTTCATATTGTTCATCGACCGCCTGGCATTGAACGGATTTTGTGAGCGCCAGAGCGCAAGTAAAAATGAAGGCGAAAATCAGAATAGTGCGCATTGTTTGTTGCTCCAGCGTCATGAAGGCATTTCGTTACCAGTCTACGCCAACGACACTCGTGACACGAGCCAGATGCACGCAAAGTTGCAGACATTAGTTACCTGGCTGCATTCGTCGACCCTGGCAGAATCTGTCAACGGCACCAATCAGCGAAGATTGTCCAGGTCGACAAAATCGCGCAGCGGCAATTCGTGCCCCGTATAGTTGGTGGGAAAGCCTTCGACGACGCTCAGCGTGACCTTCTCAACGAACTGACGGTTGATCATGCAGCGGCAAACGATACTTCCGGAACTGGTCCGCCTGGCTTCCATCGGTGCATAGCCGACGAGCAATTTGTCACCGTCCCGGATTTCCATGCTGACGTGGAGGAAGCGTTCCAGTTCACCTTCGGGATTGAACTCCAACTCGATCCAGACTTCCCTCGGGCCACTGGCCTGAGCCCGCACTTCAATGCCCAGGGCTTGGGCCCGTTCTTTGGTGACGATTTCAATGGACATCTCTGCCAGGCATTCACTTGCAGATACTGCCAGCAACGAGGCGACTGCCGCAATACCTGTTGCAATGGTTTTCATGAAGAAATGCATGGATCGACCTTGATTTTCGGAGTCAGTTTTCGTTCGTACAATCTAGCGCAGGTTTGACGGCGACGTAGTGGATTCGTTTCAACAATCCCGTCCATTTTGCAGCGGCAGCTACTCAAGTCATTTGAAGTAAACCGATCCGGGTTGGATTTCAACCTGTCGGCAGAGTCTTATTTGGACGGAACGCGGGTCACTTTGGGCTCCTTGTTGGTCCGCACGACTCTGGGTATCAAGTCGATCGTCAGCCCATCGATCTTGATAGCAGACCTTCCTGTGCAAAAACCGTGTCGGATTGGTCAGCGGTTTTGATGCCTCTCGAAAATCTGGTCGGCATGATCCCGAACGGCGGTATGGGAACCGCGACGCCAACGCCTGCGGCTTGCCGTTAAAAGATGTACTCATCTGTGCCTCCGGAGTTTGGCGGGCACACCGATCCACTTTATGATGGTGGGCCGGGAGAAAGCTGGATTTTCGCATCGCATTGGTCGCAGTGCGAAAATCACACTCGTCAACTGTAAGCACGTCGCGATTTTGAGGCCTACGAATGACAAATTACCCCAGGTTGCTGGTCTTGGCGTTCGCGTTTCTTTTGAGCATAGTCGATGTGACATCCGCCCAGCGCGCCTTTTCCTGCGGCGAACTTTGCAATCCGGCGGAACTCGGTCTCGACGCGGAAAAGCTGGAGAGAATCGATGCGGCGTGTCTCAAGTGGATCGAAGACGAAAAGATCGCCGGGTGCAGTGCGATGGTGCTGCGCGACGGCAAACTTGCCTATCTGAAGTGCTTCGGCTATCGCGACCGTGAACAGGAACTGCCGATCGAACGTGACACGATCTTCCGTATTTACTCGATGTCCAAGCCGGTCACCAGCGTTGCGGCAATGCAGTTGATCGAACAGGGAAAGATCGGACTGGACGATCCCGTTTCCACACACATTGAGGGCTTCGAGAACCTGACTGTTCTCAAAATCGAGGATGGGAACGTGGAAGAAATTCCTGCGAGGCGTGAAATTGCGGTTCGCGACTTGTTGTCGCACACTTCAGGGCTCACTTACGGCTTCTTTGGCGACACGGAGGTCGACAAGGAATACCGCAGACAGGGAGTGCTCGTGATGGATGCTGATCTCGAACATATGTGCACGAAGTTGATAACGATTCCACTTCTTTATCAGCCCGGTGAACGCTGGCACTACAGTGCGTCAACTGACGTGCTTGGTCGAGTGGTTGAAGTTGCATCAGGGCAGACGTTGGCCGAGTATTTTCAGCAGCACATTTTTGAGCCGCTGGGCATGACCGATTCGTTTTTCACTTTGCCTGAGGCACGGCAGTCACGTCTTGCGCAGATGTACCAGCCCGGGCTGGAACCGGCATCGGAATGGGAGTCGATTCGCTTCAAAAACCAGGAGAACAGGTTTTTTTCCGGCGGCGGAGGACTCTGTTCGACGATTGATGATTACGGTCGTTTCGCTCAAATGCTCGCCGCCAGGGGGGAACTGGATGGAGTACGCATCCTGAATCCGGAATCCGTAGACACGATGTTCACTAACCAACTGGGCAATCTTGACAAGTCAACCGGTGGATTCGAGTTTGGGCTGGGGTTCAAGATCAACGACCGAGGTGACAATGGCACTGATTACGGTTGGGGCGGCGCCGCAGGAACCCGCTTCTGGTCAAACCCCGAAAAGAATCTTTCCGTGCTGTTCATGGTCCAGATCAAACCGACCACGGAGCAGTTTGGCGAACGGATTCTGAATCTGACTTATCGGGCGTTGGAAGATTAGCGCGCGGACGCATAAGGTCGCCGGCTAACTGAAGGTCGACTTGAAGGTCAGGTACAGCATGCCGCGGCTATCTCGGCGGTCTGTCAATCGCAGGCCTCGAGCATTGGCAAGCGATTCCACTTCGCCCGGCGCGATCGCCAAAATACCTGGTCAAGCTGTTCGCTGCGGCCTCGAAGTCACCGACCATCCAGGTATAGATGGGACCCAGGTGATTGTCGTAATGCCTGGAAACGGAAGTGCTCATGCGATCTGCGATGGGTTAATCGTCGACTCCAAAGTCGGCAAGCGTAATCCGATCGGATTCGTTCAGGAGGTCGCTTTGTTCGATACTGTCGTTCCAGCGTGCGACCTGTTGTCGGGCAACGTATCGGCAGGCCTCGTCAAGGTCGTCGAAAATGTTTGTCAGCTCTGTGATGTCGCGATCTGTTGCCAGGCCCCATTGCAGAGTCGACATGGCCCGGCGGCACTTGTTGCCCACAACCAGGGCATTCCGCGGGTCCTCAGGCAGGAGGATTTCCATATGATCGCCCCATTCGTACGAGAGCTCGGAAAAGTCGACGATGATGGCGCTCGGACGCCATACTCCTTCGACGATTGATGCGATGCCGCTGATATAGCGGGCATCCGGAGTTCCGATTGAGCCATCGCGTTAAGTCCCGGCAAAAACGCAATATGTGCGACCGACAGAAACGGCATTGCGTCGCGAGCCCAGCGCCCGACCGTGAATGTAATGTCGCTTCCATGATGAAGATCTACGGTGTCAAAGTTCTTAGCGGCCATTTTGCCTCGCAAGTCGTGGTGGACAAAGGATTGATAATACCTGTTGCGTGAACCGCCCGACACGTCGGCTGCGTGGCAAAGCGCGCAAAAGAAAGGCAGCCGGATTGGTGATCCGACTGCGTGCATGAATTCAACAATCGTTGCCAGGAAGGTGTAACTGCCTAAAGTTGGTTTCAAAACGGCGGGCGAGTCCCGGCGCGCCGGGACTCGATTTGCTTTGGTTTCTCGGTCTCGGAGAGACCGAGCTACCGTAGGAAATTGGTTTTGAAACAACTTCTAGGTGATGCTGGAGGGTTGGAATTCGAAGTCGTCGTCGTCGTCATCGTCGTCGTCATCATCGTCGTCGTCATCATCCTCGTCGTCGCGGTCCTGTTGTTCCTTGATCTTCTGGATCTCGTTGCGCAGGGCGCGGATCTCGGCGCGGAGGGCTTCCAGCTGGTCGTCCTTGTTGCGGATCTGATCGCGTTCAGATTCCAGTTCGCGATACAGCTGACGCAGAAGTTGCGTGTCTTCGACATCGTCGCGGTCTTCGGCAGCCTTGCGGCGGTTTTCATTGGCCCGATTGCGGGCCTCGCGTGCCCGGGCACGCTCCCGGTCACGTCGACCTCGTTGGACGTCGCGTTCCTGTCGGTGTTCACGAGACTCCAGCTCGCCTCGAATGCGTTCGGCTTCGGTTTGTTCCCTGTCGCTTTCATCGTCGTCACGGTCACGCATTTCCCGGGCGCGACGCAGATGTTCGATGGCGCGCTCGTAGGCTTCGGCTGCTTCTCCGTAGTCGCCGCGATCACGCATTTGTTCCATATACTCGCGGTATTCACTCAATCGCTCCTTGGCCTCGGCCATCCGCTGTTCGACTTCTTCCCGCGAATGGTCGCGACGGGTTTCCAGTCCCGATTGCAATTGTTCAATGGCCTGCTTGAGTCGGGCGATGCGTTGCTGGACTTCCTCGGCATCTTCGCCTTCGGCTGATTCGGCCTGATCCAGCGAGCTTTCGATGGACTCGCGCATCATTTCCTGCAGTTCCTCGATCGAATCCCAAGGCGCGTCTTCCAGGTAGGAACCGCTTTCCAGGGCCTTTTCGATCATTTCCTGCAGAGGCATCTCATTCAGCATTTCCAGGTTGCGGTCGAGCAATTCGCGCATGCGGTCGGCATCAAATTCACCGCCTTCCAGCTCTTCGGCCCACTCTTCCCAACGCTGGGCATATTCTTCGCCCCATTTTTCCCAGACTTCTTCCTGTTCAACGGCCCACTCTTCCCAATGAGCTTCGAAGCGCTCAGCCCATTCTTCCCAACGGTGTGAATGTTCCGCGGCCCAGCGTTCGATGGTTTCCTCATGTTGGGCTGCCCATTCCTCCATGGCCTGCGCTGCTTCCGCGGCCTGCCGTTCCATTCGCTCTTCGGCACTTTGGGCATTCACGGCAGCCGGCAGCGTCATCAAGGCCAGTGCCAATTGCCAAATCAAAAAATGATTGCGTTTCATGGGTCTCTCCAAATAGGGGAATGATATCGTTTGAACCTGATGATTCGTGCTTCGCTTACTCGGAATGGCTAACCGGATTGCGTTCCAGTTCGCCAAGTCGTCGTTGCAGGGACTCGAGCTTGTCGTATAGCTGTTGCAACTCGTTTTCGTCGCCGTCCAGCGAACGGGTTTCCAGCAGCAGGGTACGCAACTCCATTCTCATCGCGGCGGTCAATGAATCCTGGTCCTTGTGAGACTGATCATTGAGCACGGCCAGTCGATGAAACGGACTAACGACATCGCCGATTTCCACCGGAGGAGTTGTGGGTTCCGGGGGTGTGGTCAGCAGCACGGCGGCCAGCCCGGCTGCAGCCAGTGCACCGCCAGCCAACAGGGTGCGCGCTGACGGTGCGGCCGAAGACCTGGGGGATCGAAAACTCGTTTGAATCTGCGTCTTGGACAGTGTCTTGTCGAGCAGAACCGGTTCGGGCAGCCTGACGGGCGGGCACACGTTCTGGCGCTCGGTTGCCACCAGCATGTCGTTGACCTCCTCGAATTGCCGGTACTGGTGACGGCACCGCTCGCAATCATCGAGATGTGATTCCAGCAGGTTGACTTCGCCGGGCTCCAGTTCACCGTCGATGGCAGCGCTAATGAGCGGCTCAAACTGGAAGCAGTGGTTGTCCTGTTTTTCGTTCTTGTAATTCATTCGTATGGGTCCAGCCAGCCTTGTTCGGCCAGCTTTTTGGCAAGTTGCTGGCGAGCCCGGAAAATCCAGGTGCGAACCTGCGCTTTGGTGCAATCCAGCACTTCCGCGATTTGTTCGTAGGTCAGGTCGCCAGAGGTTTTCAGTTTGAGTGCTTCGGCGTGATTGTCGGGTAGTTCTTCAATCAGCCGGTTGATGGTTTGTTGCAATTGATCAACGCGGGACTGGTCGATGTCGCTGGTCGTCGGTTCATTGACGCTGGACAACGGGACCTGGCGTCGTCGACCGCGTTTTCGCAACAAGTCAATGGACAGGTTGCGTACGGTGGTAAACAACAGTCCGGCAAAGCGACTTTCGCACTCCAGCAAATCGCCCTTGCGTTCCCGCTGGGTCAGCCGCACAAATGCTTCCTGAACGACTTCCTCGGCATCGCAGTCGTTGCCCAGCATCCAGTACGCGTAGCGGCACGCGCGCTGGCGGTATTCGGGAAACAACGCCGCGATGATCGATGTGGGTCGCGGGTACACTTGGGCGGACGACGTCATCAGTCAGTGATCAATCAGGTGTTGAGCTTCATTGCTCGGGCTGGCAGGCTAACGGCCCGCCGCAATGAAGAACGCATGGAGTCTGGCAAGTCGCAACTAATCCCCCAATTCGCTGCCATTTTTGTGATATTTGAGCGAACCTCCGGTTTCGGGCGGCAGTTTCCGGATATTTTGGGAAAACCGCGGGGACTGCGAAGGGCCAGCTTGGCCGGGCAGGGCGGCTGGCCACGGTCAAGGGCCGATTTTGCGGGCAAAACTGGGTTCGGGGAGACAGTCGAGCCGCGTTTTTTCCCGATATGATCGAGTAGACTGCGAAATGCTTTCAAGGAAAAAACGGTCCGGGAAGACAATGAAAGGCAAGTGGCTAACTCACGAACTCGATCACAAACTGGCACCCCCCATGTTTGCCGTTTCGCTGATCGCATTGGGTCTGTTTGCCGTCCTGTTCTATCTGAATGATCTGGCCGAGGTTGGCGGCTATATCGTGCGGGCCTGCGTCGCGGGTCTGGCCGTGTGCTATGTCGTATGCTGGGCGGAGACCGTTGCCCATACCCTCAGCGGCAGTCCGCGAATGAAACAGCACATCTGGTTCTGCCTGTTGCCCATTTGTCGACTCGGGGCCCGAGACCATGAAACCGGGAAGATGATCTGGCTGCCGAGTCTGGGCTGGCGTGAAGCGGCGCGGCCGCTGGAACGTTTGTTGGCGCGCGGCTTCAGCATTCCCATGATCGTGATCGCGCTATCGGTGCTGCCGATTATTGTGCTGGAATTTTTCTGGAGCGATTACGTTGAGGCGACGACGTGGCTGCAGGTCACCATGGACATCGCCGAAGCGTTTATTTGGTCGGCGTTCACGTTCGAATTCGTGTTGATGATTTCGGTCGTGAAGTATCCCATGGCCTACGTCCGCAAGCATTGGATTGATCTGGCCATCATCCTGTTGCCAATGATCGCATTTCTGCGAGCTGTGCGACTGACCGCGCTATTGCGTTTGAATAACGTGGCGCGAACGGCCAAGGTGTTTCGCCTGCGCGGGCTGGCGTTACGCATGTGGCGCGGCATCGTGGCGCTGGAAGTCGTGGAGATGTTGCTGCTGCGAAATCCCGAACGACGCCTCGAGAAGCTGGAAGTGCAGCTGGAAGATAAGCTGGAGGAGATTGAAGATCTGCAACGCGAAATCAACCGCGTGCAAAAACGTGTCGACGAACGAGCGGAGAAGCTGGCTGCTGAAAAGGTGGACGTCGTTGACCAACCAGCTGCGGAGTCGGCGACGGCCAGGGACATGGAAACGATTACCGACTCGTCGACTGATCCTTCGTCCGGATTGCGTTCGGCGTGAAAATCATGATGAACGCGATTCCAGTATCCGTCGACTTCCAACTTTCGTTCGTCAGGTCCAGAATCTAATGCAGGCGAACGAGGCCCTTCGTTCGCCACTGATTGCGGACCTGCTGAGCGAAGGGCCTCGCTCAGCTACACCGAAACCTGATGAGCGAAGGGCCTCGCTCAGCTACGAATAGCCAGGCCCGTCGAGTACATCATTGATGAACAGCATGGATCGAAATCGCTGGTTGATGCTGTTACTGCTGTCGCTGGCCGAATTGCTGGCGATGGGATTGTGGATGACGGCCAGTTCCGTCACGGCCCAGTTATCCGAACTGTGGTCGTTGTCGCCGTGGCAAGCTGGATTGTTGACCACCAGCGTGCAGATTGGTTTTGTCTGCGGCACTGCCATCCTTGCCCTGTCCAATCTGGCAGATCTCTTCGACAACCGCTGGCTGTTCGCCATATCTGCGGTGGCGGCGGCCGTTTGCAATGGACTGCTCGTTGTCACCCCGTCGTTCTCGTACGCGTTGCTACTGCGTTTGTTGACCGGGGCTTTTCTGGCTGGCGTCTATCCGCCCGCTATGAAGATGATCGCCACCTGGTTTGTTGACTTTCGTGGCCTCGCCATTGGCGCGGTGGTTGGGGCGCTGACGATCGGCAAGGCGACGCCGTATCTGTTGAAGGTGATCGGAGGCAGTGGCTGGGAGACCGTGGTGCTGACCTCCAGCGGGTTTGCGTTAATAGCAGCTCTGTTGGTGGTATCGGTGTATCACGATGGCCCTCACAAGTTCGAGCGCAAGCCGTTTTCCTTTACGCTGGTCAACCAGGTCCTGCAGCACAAGCCGACCCGTCTGGCGATCTTTGGCTACCTCGGTCACATGTGGGAACTGTACGCCATGTGGACCTGGGTGCCGGTGTTTTTGGCTGCCGCTGCAACGCAGAGCATTTCCGATGGTACCGTCAACCTGGTTGCCTTTGCCACGATCGCCGCTGGCGGAATCGGTTGTGTCGCGGGCGGCTGGTATGCAGACCGGCTGGGCCGGGAGCGAATTGTCAATCTTTCGATGTTGATCAGCGGCATTTGCTGCATCGTGATTGGCTTGCTGACCGGCATTTCATTTTGGCTGGTCGCCGTGGTGGCCATCATCTGGGGCGTGTTTGTGGTTTCCGATTCGGCCCAGTTCAGTGCCATGGTGACGGAGGTGGCTCCGCGCCATGCGGTGGGTACTGCTTTGTCGCTGCAAACCTCGATGGGATTCCTGTTGACCGCCCTGACGATTCAGCTGGTGCCATTGCTGGAACAAGCTGTTTCGTGGCGTTATGCGTTCGCCATTCTGGCATTGGGGCCGGCGTTTGGCATTCAGGCGATAAAAAGATTTGCGCTGGTCAAGTAGCGGTGGCTTTGCCCCCGGCAATTCCCGAGTTTTCCGGCAAGTTTTTCGCGGACAGACTGAATACTGTTATGTCGCCGTGCGTCCTGCTGGCGCCGGACGGAGGATTAGTTTCGTAAGTGGAGAAAGTCATGATCAAACTGCATAAAATTCTGCTGGCGATCGCCATCGCTTGCAGTGTGCCGGGCCTGGTCTTTGCCCAGGACACGGAAGCGCAGCCCAGGACATCGGTCGAACAGCAACAGGAGACCGCGCAGCCATTGCCGGATGAAAGTGTTGCGGAGAAGCTGGAAGATCAGGTGCGGGACCTCGGAAAGACGCTGGATCAAAGCGAAACGGCGCAGGAAGTTTCAGCAGGTATCCTGCAGCCGATCTACGAAGCGGCTGAACTGATTGCCTTCCCGGCGTTTTACTGGGTGGCTTTTGCCTTGATGGTTGCGGGTGTCGTAAGTTTTGCCGGACAACTGGTGTTCGCCAAGTTGTTCCTGCTGTTTCGAGCTCAATTGAATATTCGGGAAGTCATTTCTGACTCGGCGGGATTGTTGATCAGCCTGATTGGGTTGGTCCTGACGACCCAGGCGGCGACGCAAAACTCGACGTTTGCCGCAAGTCCCACATCGGTTTTGTCCGCGGCCGGGGTTGGTGTGCTGGTCGGCATCATCTTGCTGATCTGGGGACAGCGACTGGAATTTGATGCGGCGCGTGGTGTTCGGGCTGCCAGGAAAAAAACACAGGAAGGATCTGACAAAAGCCGTCGCACCAAGATGTAGAGTTGTGAAACGCGAGTATTTTCGGTTGAATTGCACATGGGGCCGGCCATCTCGTTGCCGGCTTTCATGACGATTCACTGTGTTTCCTACGGCAGGACCTGTGCCTGTCCGACTCTCATGAGCCTTCAACCCATCCATCACCCGGCCGTTTGGCGGGGTGAAGAATTATGGCAACAAGCGGATTGGTCGCACGAGCTGACCGAAACCGAACTGCGGGAACTGGATGCCCTGATCAAATCGCCGGATGTACCGTGTGTCAATGCCGCCCCGCATCTGTACCAGCGGCTGACCGGCATCCAGGATTCGCTGGAGCAAGGTTGTGGCGGCGTACTGATTCGCGGCTTTGACGTCGAGGGATATGCCACCGAATCGTTAATGCGCGGTTTTGAAAATCTCGCTTCGGTCGTCGGGCATCCGATATCGCAGAGCGCCGCTGGTGAGCGCGTCTTTAGCGTGCGTAACGCCGGTTTCGCCGATGACGATCCACGAGCACGTGGACCCAACACCAAAAAGAAGCTGAGGTTTCACACCGATCGCTGCGACGTGATCGGCTTTTGGTGTCTGCAGCAGGCGAAATCGGGCGGGGAGAACCAGGTCGTTAGCTCGATGGCGTTGTTCAATGAGATTCTCCAGCGGCGTCCCGATTTGCTGGAGGTCCTCATGCAACCGTATTACTACCAGCGGCACAATGTGGATACGGCCAACGAGTTACCATATACGACCCAACCGATTTTCTCGTTTTTCGATGGCTATTTCGCAGCCAACTTTCTACGTGTGTTGATCGAAC
>CAMYKF010000469.1 GCA_947258905.1 uncultured Pirellulaceae bacterium
ACATCGATGTGTTCTCGGCCATTACTGCTTTGCGTTTTCACGGCACCGAAGCCGACAAGGTGACGCTGCCCCGTATCGTCGAGTCGCTGCGGCTGGTGCTGGACCGTCCCAAGATGGCCGACATGGTGATTCCCGATCTGGCACGCTGGGAAGACTGGTCCGTAATGGATCGGCTGGTCGTCATGTTCAAGGAATCCGATACCGACGAAACACGCTGGGTCCGCACCCCGATCATCTCCTATTTGCAGGCTTGCCCCAAACCGGAAGCCAAAACGTATATCGCCGAGTTGCGTGAGATCGATCCCGATGCCGCCAAGCGGGCCGACATGCTGGCCGACCTTGATTGGGGTGACGAGGATGACGATTGGGACGATGAAGAAGAGGAGACGTCGGACGAAGACGGGGTTCCTGATGAAAAGGACCCAGGGAAAGCCGACACGGCAGCCGAACAAGAGACAAACGCCGCCGGCAAGGGCGGTGACCAGACGGGCGATTCCGGTCCCGGCGAGCCAGCCGGCCAATCCGGAGACGCGGCTGACTCATCCGGCACTTCTGACGCTGACCAGCAACTGTCACTGACGCCCGCGTCGCAAATTTATGATGACGGTGTTTCGACCGACACTGCCGCGAACACTGCCACCACTACTTACGTATCAACGGGTAATCCCGAAGCGCCGGTTCCGGACGCTGCGGACACTGCCGGCCCGCCCAATGAACAGCTGGCCCAACGCGCCCAAACCACTCCACCTGCAGCATTGATTCCGGCTGCCAATCCATCGAGAATTGTCATGATCCTGGTAGCCTTCGGTATCTGTGTTTTGCTGTTTGTTTTGCTCTGGTCGGTGCTCAATGGCTGGTTTGAACGGCTGATTTTCTAGGCCGCTGCTATAATGTTCCCATAGCCATTAGCCAGCGGCCACTGCCACCGCGCCTCACCAGGGCATCTGCTGAACCCGTCGCCATGGACAAGAAACTCGACAAATCGGAACACGACAAAACCGGCGAACTGGAAATTCACTATCGCTCGCTGAGCAAGGCGGCGGTCGGCGGCGCGATTTTCGCCGTTCTGGGACTGACCTATATCGTGGCCACGCCACTGATTCTGTTGCCCACCATCGCGCTGGGTTTGAGCTGGACAGGACTGGCCAGTGTAAAGCGCTATCCCGAAGAACTGGTGGGCAGGAAGGTCGCCAAATTCGGACTGGTCCTGTCACTGATGTTGCTGATTGGCGGCACCGCCTGGCACACTTACATTTACATGACCGAAGTGCCCGAAGGGTATGAGCGAATTTCGTTCCGCATGCTCAAGAACGACACGAACACTTCCCTGCCCTATTCCGAGCAAGCCGAGGCACTGGACGGTACCAAGGTCTTTCTCAAGGGCTTTGTGCGGCCGGGCACCCATCGCACCAACCTCAGGGACTTTATCCTGGTAGGCGATTTTGGCTCCTGCTGTTTTGGCGGCAATCCGGAAATTACCGACGTGGTTGCGATTTCCATCCAGAGTGACGAGCGCGTAAACTACAGCCTGCGAGTCCGCAAAATCGCCGGTACCTTCCGGCTCAATCGCCGATCCGCGCCGACCGATGAGAAAGAAGTGCCCAAGGTCTTCTATCAAATCGACGCCGATATCATCAAGTAAGGCCAGCTTATGATGCCTCGCCGCTGTCTGTTGACGTTGCTGATCGTGCTTGCCGCGGCCACGATCCCCGCGCAGGCAGCCGTTGCCCAGGACGATCAGGAAACGCTGGAACTGACTTTCGAAGACATTGCCTTTGAAATGGACAAGGACGCGGAATTCTCCCGCGATTACCTGACGCCGGAAATCGAGGAACTCGACGGCCAGCGTATCAGCCTGCGGGGCTATATGTTGCCCGGCACCAAACTCAGCGGGATCAAGCTGTTTATCCTCGTACGCGACAACCAGGAATGTTGCTTTGGTCCCGGGGCAGCCCTCTGCGATTGCGTACTGATCAAGTTGAGGGCGGGCCACGAAGTCGACTTCACCACCTATCCGGTCAAGGTTGAAGGCACGTTTATGCTCAAGGAAAAACGTATTGGCGGTCGCGTGATGGCCATCTTCCGCATGAAGGACTGCACGGTTTCGCAGTAGCCGGAGGATCCCGGCCCCATCTCTGATGTACTGATGGACGATCCGCGTCAATCATCTGACGCCATTCATGGGGCAATCCGTTGTGTGGCAGCGTTGAAACGGCTAGCCTGCGCTCTGCGTCAGGCGGACAGTCGCCCAGGCTCTTTCAGAAATTCGGGGAGATATCAAGATGAGAACACAATTCGATGCTGCGCCGGTCAACAAGCTCTCTCTGTTCAGTTTGGTGTTGGTCACCTGTTGTGCCTTGTGCACAGGTCCAGCGGTCATGGCGGCGGTGCCGAGCGGCACCCCGTCCAGTTTGCGGGTGAATCAATACGGACATTCGCTGTTTGTTCACGGTACCAGCAACTCCGACCGGATCTGGATCGGTCAATTTGCCAATGGCAACATCGCGGTGCTCGACCTCGATGCCAATGGCTCGCAACCGACGCTAAAGGGCGGCGACACGAACGGACCGGACGTGTTTTCCGGTGTCAAGAACATCTTCGTCAACACCTTTGGCGGCAATGATGTGGTCGTGGTCACCAACGAACTGGACGCGTTGATCGACTGCCTTGATTTTGACGCGCTCGATGAACTTGAATTGGGCAAACTTCCCGACGGGCTGGGCGAGGACATCTATATCCGCGGTGAACTGGAAATCGTCACAGGCAACGGGCGAGATGTGGTAGCGATTGGCGGAGTGAGGACCGGTTATTCGATGGAAGTCTTTTCAGACAACGATGCGGACGAAGTCGGCTTCTGTG
>CAMYKF010000470.1 GCA_947258905.1 uncultured Pirellulaceae bacterium
TGTTGGGCGCTGGACACCATCGTGCTTCTCCCGGCCGCCATACGAAAAAAACGACCTTGCTATAGGTCAATGCGAGAATGCGGCGGGATCGTCCGGGATTTTTCAGATTTTTTCTGCCTCAAGCGCACATTGCAGCCACGCCCGGGCGAACTTCCACTGTTGGTAAGCACTGGTCCGCGAAATCCCCAGGGCCGACGCCGCCTCAGGAATCGACAATCCCGCAAAAAACCGCAATTTCACCAATTCTGCTGCTGTTTCATCTTCGGCGGCGAGTTGAACAAGCGCCTCATCCACGGCCAGTATTTTCTCAATGTCCGGGTCGGTACCGGCAATGTCTGTTTGCAGATCGACGCGTTGGTAATCCTGCCCATGTTTTTGGGTCATCTTGCGTCGTGCATTGTCGACAAGAATTCGCCGCATGGATTCGGCGGCGGCGGCAAAGAAGTGGCCCCGATTATCCCAGCTTCTTTCCTGATCTTTGTCGTTGCCCACCAGTCGCAAATAAGCTTCATGAACCAGCGCCGTCGCCTGTAATGTCTGGCCGGGTTTCTCGTGAGAAAGTCGCTGACGAGCCAGTACCCGGAGTTCGTCGTAGACCAGGGGCAGCAATTTTTCCGAGGCAGAGGGGTCGCCCTGTTCGATCGCGTTCAAAATCCGTGTCACGTCGGTCATGCGATCATGATACTCGACGGGCAGCGGCGATGCGAAACCATGGTGGAACGGGTCGGGAGACCCTCCCACAACTTGGGGTCACAGGTGAATTAGAAACCACGGAGAACACGGAGGCACAGAGGACGAAATAAATTAAGACCCGTCCTCGATATTTTCGCCAAGTTGTCAAGCATTTGCGACCAGCCTGTCGCGTGATTGGGAATTGGGAGGTTGAGGCTCCTGCCGAAACAAACAACGGGCGATTCCTGTCTTCCCCGGCGCGCCGGGAGAGCCTCGACCTCCCGGAACTGGAAATTAAAGTCCAGAGCCTATGGAAAGAACTCGGAAACCTGGACGCTCCACCCCGCAACAGCGTCGGACGCGTCCAGTATCTCGGTCGCGGTCAGTACCGTGATGTTTTGGCGAGATCGAAACGCATGGACGGTTTGCGATTCGGGCTCCACGACCAATACCAGCCGCGTTCCCGATTCCAGCCACATGAATGCCTTACTTTCGACATCCGCAAAGGTGTCATTGGGAGATACCACCTCCACGGCAAGATCCGGGGCGAACGGCAAGAAACCTGAATCGTCATCCAGCGTGTCCATTTTCTCTTGCCTGACAAAGGCAGCATCCGGCGCTCGTACCGTGTCTGGATTCGTAGAAATCAGGAATCCTGTTTCAGCCGCAAACGTGCAGCCAAGTTTGCGATCGTAGACATGGTTTGCAAGTAGCTGGAACACCCGCCCAGCAATTCTTCCGTGACGACCTCCGGCTGGCGACATCATGTGCAGCACTCCTTCTACCAACTCATAACGATTGCCGTCATCGGGCATTCGAGATAGTTGCTCGGCTGTGTTTATTTTGGAGATCATCACAGTTCCAAACACAAATCAACTTGATGCGTTGCACATGAATCCTTTCATCGCTCCTATTTTAGACCTCGCAGCAATATGAGTCGAGCGATTGAATAATGGCGATATGTAGAGGCAGTTTCAAACCGTCGTGGCTGTGGCTTCCAGCCGCAGTGGACATCATGAACACTGGGGCAAGATGCCCCAGCCACGATTTCAAAAACTGGTTTTGAAACCAGTTATAGTTATGGCTGCAATGTCAGTCAGCGGCAAAACAGACACGAGTTCAAATCTTTGAATCGCTGCCGCCGCGTTCGCGGCTGTCGTTATTTGCTCCTCCCATTGTCTTGGCAGCCGCGAAGCGGCGACAGCGGGCCTTTTTTGCGCAAGAGCGAACAACGTATTACGGTTGAATTGAATAATTCTCGCGCGACCACTGTTCGAAGTCCGCGGCATCTGGCAAGTGCGGCATCCGGCATGATTGCCATCGAGCCGCTGGCCTGGAAAGTAAATCGCCATCATCAACCACGACGTCACCTGCCTTGATCACGTAGCGGGGAAACTCAAACATTTGTTGCCGGTCCTCATCGGGTTGATAAATGGCAATGTCTGCATCGGCTCCGGGAGCCAGATGTCCTTTTGCGGACAGTCCGAGCAGCTTGGCCGGTGCGGCGCGAGTAATGATGGCGATTTCGTCGAACGTGTACTCGCGGTCGATGTCGTACAGTGTGCTGTGCTCCCGCACGCCGTCGTGCAACTGTTCGACTTGCCGGCGGCGCAAGTCGCGGTCCATAAGCAAGGCGATGATCTGTGGATAAGCGAGAAAGGAGGCACCGTTGGGATGATCCGTCGACAACGCGATCTGCCACGGATTCTCGACACGCAGGAACCACTCCAGCCCGATGGCCCACTGCAACCCGTGAATGCGGTCCTTGCGTCGGTAACGAATCGGCGAAATGCCGCAACCGCACTCCTGTTCGGTATCGTGGGAAATCCAGGGACGACCGGTGATCTTTTGCAGGTAGTAACCGAGCGGACTGTCGGCCGTCATGCTCATCGTTTCACCGAACATGATTTGCCCGATGTCCACCGAAATGTTGGCGTGCGTATTGACGTATTCCACCAGCGGATCGACGGCCGAACCAAAACTGGCTTCATCGTCGGCGCCACGGTAGCTGTGGAATTGCACATGCGCGAGATGGCCGCGTGCTTCGCCCAGTGCCTGCATCGTGGCCAGCGTGGTTTGCCAGTTGCCGGGCAGGCCCAGCCGGTTGCAGTGAATGTGAACTGCATGCGGCAATTCCAGCCCGTCGTTGGCGCGAGCCAGGGACTGGATGATCTCACGCGGAGTGGT
>CAMYKF010000471.1 GCA_947258905.1 uncultured Pirellulaceae bacterium
CAGAGGCGGCATGGGTTTGCCAATTTCTAAGTATCGCAGCGATCAACCCTCACCCGATCTTCGTAAAACGAAGATCGACCTCTCCCAATCATGGGAGAGGTAACCAAAATGCGCAAGATCCTCTCACGACTTTGGCTACAGTGCGGAAGAATTAGTCATCAATGTCGGGTTGCCAGACGGGGGAATCGTCGAGCAGTTCGTTAAACTGTTGCTGCAGTTTGTCCAGCATTTCCCCGGCCAGTTGCGGTCGGTCTGCCGCCAGATTCTGCTGTTCGGCGTGATCGTTGACCAGATTGTAGATTTCCACGTCGGTCAGCGAAGCGTTCTTGAGTTGCTGCAATTGCACGGGAGTGATGTTTTGCTTTTTTGGAACCTCACCGCTTGCGTCTGTTAGCCGGGCGAGCACTTTCCAGTCGCCGTCACGCATGGCCATGCGGGCCTCGTTGGTTGCGTTGAAGTAGCACCAGACGAGCGGTTTGTCCCGGGCAAACGGCTGGCCTTGCAGGACCGGTAGAATGTTCCGGCCATCCAGTTCACGGTTGGGCAACCGGCATTCCGCGATATCGCAAAAGGTCGGAAACAGGTCGAGCGACCAAACGGGAGTGCTGATTTTCTGGCCGGCCGCGATTTGCGCCGGCCAGCGTACGATACCAGCCACGCGCACGCCGCCCTCGTGCGTGTGCAGCTTCATGCCACGCAAGTCGCCAGGACTGCCGAAGGAACGATTGGCCGTGCGGTAACGGTTCAGCGTTTCCGGTCCGTTGTCCGAGGTAAAGATCACGAGTGTGTCTTCGGCCGCGTCCATGTCGTCCAGCGCTTGCAGCAGGCGACCCACTGCCAGGTCGATGTTGGTGACGTTGGCAAAGTAATGCGCCTCGTCCAGGCTGGTGGCCACGTTGCGGTACTGGTCGACGAGGGTCCGCGGCGAGGCGACCGGCTCGTGCGGCTCGTGAAAGGGGATAAACAGAAAGAAGGGCTTGTCGAGGCCGCGAATTTCCGCAGCGTTAATATCGGTCTCCCGCAAATCCTGTAGCCACTGAATCGCCTCGGTGACCACATACTGGCAACTGAAGGCGCCGATCTCGCCGACCGTCACGCCGTTGCGCACAAAGTTGGCCGGATTGTCGTGACTGGGTCGGGCGTTGTTATCGGTGGCCAACCAGTGATCGAAACCGAAATCCGATGGCAGTGGCTGAAGTGCGGGCTGGTTAAAACGACTGTTGCAATGCCACTTGCCCGCCATGAACGTTGCGTAGCCGGCACCCTGCAGCATTCGAGCAATTGTCACTTCGCCGGAGCGCATGTGTACCTGCTCGCGGGCATTGGGGCGTGGCGTGCCGTCTGAAGCCGGAATCCAGTCGTAGATGCCGGCGCGGTTGGGGTTTCGACCGGTTAACAATCCGACACGCGATGGCGAACAAACAGGAGCGGCCGAGTAGAAATCGGTAAAGCGAATGCCCTCACGAGCCAACTGATCCAGGTGTGGCGTGCGAATGTGCGGGTGGCCGTAACAAGCCAGATCCCCGTAACCTAGATCGTCGCAAAGAAAAACCACGATGTTGGGACGCGCTGCGGCGTCCTGGGCGCAGACCATGGAGACCCACGCGGATCCGATCCACAGCGAGAGCAACAGTATCAAAGGCTGGACAATGGGTGGCATCAAATCAACTTTCTTTCGGCTGGAACTCGAGCGATGTCGCAACGTGGGGCAGGCATCTTTGCCAGTCGTACTGACGGATTGCTGGCAGGCAGGATGCCGGCCCCATGTGTGCACCGATTATCACCGCAGCTGCCACATGTTGCTAGCGATCCTTTGATCCTGGCAAATCAGCCTTTGTCTGCGTTCAAATCCTGCTAGACTCCGCCGCACAAAATTGGCTGCGCGTCGGAATTGCGCGCTGTTGCAGGATGCCCTCGCCTCCTTCAAGGAAGAAAATAAATGACCCGCCCGTTGTACAACTTCGCCGCTGTTATTGTTTTTGGTTCTTTGCTGGCTTCCGCGGCCGTCGCCCAGCAGCGTGGTACGGATTCCAGTCAGACGCCCGCGCCGGGCGTTGCTGGACAGGCCAGTGGTCAGGCCATGCCGGAGGGGCAAGAACAGGCGATTCAACCTGTGCAAGTGGCACCGCAAATGCCGCCTGGATTTCCGCTGCAACCGGAAATGCAAAACTACGTTGAAGAATTGCTTCAGCACTGGGAGAGCTATTCCTCGCAAGTGCAACGTTACAAATGCAATTTCAAGCGATGGCAATACGATCAGGAAGTGTGCAACTATCGCAGTGCGGACAATAATCGCCTGGTGGCGGCCATGATTTCGCTGGGCCACATTCGTTATCAGAATCCCGATCAGGGCATGTACGAGGTTATTGAGAAATGGCAGTTTGAAAAGCCGCCGGAAAACCCGGGTGAAGATCCGGTATATATCCGACCGGCCCTCGCCAATGCCGAGTTTCCGGAAGCAGAAAAATGGATTTGCGACGGCATCAAGATCTACGAGTTCGATTATGGCAACAAGCGGCTGTATGAACTGACGTTGCCGCCGGAATCGCAGGGTGAGGGATTAAAAAACAGTCCTCTGCCCTTTGTGTTTGGGGCCAAGGCGGCCGATTTGCTGGAGCGTTACTGGATCAGGGACATAACGCCGCAGGAACTGCATGGCGAGCAATACTGGCTGGAAGCGTGGCCCAAACGAGCCAGCGATGCGCAGGCTTACAGCAAACTGGAGATCATTCTCACGCGGGATCCGTTCCTGCCCGTTGCGGTGCATATGTATGCCCCCAACTACGACGTGAAGATGAACCCTGCCAAGATGGTTTTTCAGTTTGAGGACCGGCAGATTAACGGAACTCTGGACGGG
>CAMYKF010000472.1:0-1036 GCA_947258905.1 uncultured Pirellulaceae bacterium
GCCTGACTCTTGTCCGAGCATACGACTGCCAATCCAATCGCCCATCCAGCCTCGCAACGCGGGCCCGAGCCGCTTGAGGTGACGGTGTATACCCCCGATTCGCCGCTGACCCGGCCGGGCCAGCTGCTCGGGGACATCGCGCGCGATCTGTGGGCGGGAAGAGCTTTGGCCTGGCGGATGTTCCTGCGCAACATTCGCGGCCTGTATCGGCAGACTTTTCTGGGATTGTTCTGGGCCTTTCTGCCGCCGCTGGCCAACGCCGCCGTGTGGATCATTCTGCGCAATGCCGGCGCGATTGATCTGGCTGGCGATCTGGAGGTCAGCTATGCCGTGTACGTGGTGACCGGAATGGTGGTCTGGCAAAGTTTTGTGGAAGCGTTGTTGGCCCCGCTGCAGTCGGTACAGGCCAATCGCAATTTGCTCAGCAAACTGAAGTTCCCTCGCGAATCCGTGCTGCTGGTGCGATTGTTTGAAGTGTTCTTCAACCTGGGCGTGCGTCTCGTCGTGCTGGTTCCGCTGTTGTTACTTCTGGGTCCCGGGATTTCGGGAACCACGTTTCTGGCGCTGTCTTTCATCCTGTTCCTGATCATGCTCGGTTTTGGCGCAGGCCTGTTCCTGATGCCATTTGGCATGCTCTACCAAGATGTCATGCGTCTGTTGATGGTGGTGATTCCCGTGTGGATGATCGTCACGCCAATCGTGTACGCTGCGCCAAAAAACTGGGCCACCAATCCGCTGAATTTTCTCAATCCGCCCAGTCCGCTGCTGTCGGTGGCCCGCGACTTGATGATCTTTGGCGGCACAGACCAGTGGCTGGCCGCCGGCATCTATGCCGTGATCGCCGTGCCACTGGTGCTGGTCGGGCTGGTGTTTTACCGCTTGTCGATTCCGATTCTGGTCGAAAGGATTTCCACCTAGACAAAAACGTAGCGACGGCTTCCAGCCGTTGATAATCAGAACGTGTAGTGACGGCTTCCAGCCGTTGAAATTTGGCTGCGCTGATGAACGGCGGCTGGAAGCCACCGCTACAAATCAC
>CAMYKF010000472.1:1067-3919 GCA_947258905.1 uncultured Pirellulaceae bacterium
AAACACCTATCCATGAATCTGCAGCAACCCGTTGTCGAAGTTCGCAATGTTTCGAAGAAGTACTGTCGAAACCTCAAGCGATCGTTGCGCTACGGGGTGGCGGACCTGTTTGCCGAAATGACCGTTCGCGACGGCGATTGGCGGGCGAAGTTGCGCAAGGGCGAATTCTTTGCGGTCAATAACGCCGATTTCGACGTGCGGCCGGGCGAATGCATTGCCCTGCTGGGTCCCAATGGTGCGGGAAAAAGCACTTTGCTGAAAATGATTGCCGGCCTGTTCAAACCGGACAAGGGCAACATCACGATCCGCGGTCGACTGGGCGCCCTGATCGAACTGGGTACCGGATTCAACACCATCCTGTCCGGTCGCGAGAATGTTTACGTCAATGGAGCGATTCTCGGGTTGACCAAACAGGAGATCGACGCCCGGTTTGATGACATCGTCGCCTTTGCCGAACTACCCGAGGTGATCGACGATCCGGTCAGGACGTACAGCACCGGGATGCGTTTGCGGCTGGGGTTTGCCGTGGCCACCCACATGAATCCGCAAATCCTGCTGGTCGATGAAGTGCTGGCGGTCGGCGATGTGGGCTTTCGTATGAAGTGCTTTAACCACATTCTCAAGCTCGTTGAATCGGGCATGGCACTAATCATTGTTTCCCACGCCGTGGGCCAGCTGAACCGCGTGTCCACGCGTTCGATTGTGATGCACAAGCACCACATCATCTATGACGGCGATTTCGTGGAAGGCGCTGCGCTGTACGAAAAAGTGCAACTGGAATCCAAGCCGGAGGTAGATGAGCAACGCGACGACCAGCGCTGCCTGATCCAGTCGATTGATGTAGAATCGTCGTCCAAAGGCAACCAGCAATTTGCCACTGGCGATGCCGTTAGCGCACGCATCACCATTCAGGGCCGCGAACCGATTCCCGGCGCGCGTTTGCGAGTGTCCATTGAATCGGCAAGGACGGGTGTGCTGGGCGGATTTGCCACGCCGTTGCAGGATTTCCAGTTCGATATTCACCCCGGACCCAACCTGATTCGGGTGACGCTGCCGAAGATCCCGTTGTTGATGGGGGCCTACACCTTAAATGCCACCGTCTACGGGCCGGGACGTGAGGAACTGATTCATCGCCGCAAGCCCGGTACGACGTTCGAAATCACCGAACCCCGCGCCGCCAGTTTCGGCATGGGCGAAGACGGAGTGGTGCGATTTGAGCATCGCTGGGAACGGATCGAGTAGATGATGCGTTTTTCCCTGCAGCGTTAATGCGTTTTGCGTATCGGTTTGATGGCTTTGCCTGACGCGTCGTTTATGCCCACAATAGCCCGACGCGCCAGCGAGGGATCAACGCGTTTCACCCCGCCGGCGCAGCAAACCATCGCACACAACCCAATGAACCTGTCATGGATCTCGAGCTCAGTCAGAAAACCGCCTTCATCACCGGAGCCAGTGGCGGCATTGGCCAGGCAATTGCCCGTCAGTTCTTTGCCGAGGGCGCCAATGTCATCGTGCATTACAACCGCAATCAAGCCAGCGCTGAAAAACTGGTCGCTGAATTCGGCGAGGATCGGTCGCTGGCAGTGCCCGCCGACCTGAAAGATGAAGACGCTGTGTCCGCCGCCTTCGCTACGGCCGGTGAGAAATTTGGCCGCGTCGATATCCTGATCGCCAACGCCGGAGTCTGGCCACCCGATCACGTGCCGATCCATGAAATGACGGCCCAGCAATGGCAGTCCACGATGGACACCAATTTGAAGTCGGTCTTTCTGTGCTGTCGGCAGTTCATCCAGCAGGTTGCCGAACACAATATTGAGGACCCGGCGATCGTGATGATCGGCTCTACCGCCGGTGTGTATGGCGAAGCGGGCCATGCCGACTATGCAGCCACCAAAAGCGCCTTGATCAGCGGCCTGAATCTTACGTTGAAAAACGAAATCGTCCGCGTCGCGTCGCGGGGTCGCGTGAATGTGGTCAGTCCCGGCTGGGTGGTTACGCCGATGGCTCAAAAATTCACCGATGACGGATCATCCATCCGCCGGGCACTGTCCACCATCGCCTTGCGCAAAGTCGCCTCGCCCGACGACATCGCGCACGCCGTGCTGTTTCTTTCCTCGACACGCGTGGCGGGGCATATTTCCGGTCAGGCCTTGACCGTCAGCGGCGGCATGGAAGGCCGCAAGCTATACGATGACGACCAGCTGGACGTCGATTCGGCGATACCAGACTAGTCTCTGTGCGACAATGTTAGCGGTACGGCGCAAGCCGTCCGGTATTGCAGCATTTTCATGCAAATCACCGGATGGCTTGCGCCATTCCGCTAAAGAATTCGACATTATTGCACAGACCTTGGAAACCTGCTGACACTGATGTCAGTCCGGGACGGACTGACGTGCGTGGCCGAGCCTGTCCCCGGCTCGGAGCAGTCGCCCGCTTCGTCCGCTGGAAATTCCTTGTTCGACATTCTGCGGTTCCGCGCAATCCAACACGGTCTTGATGTGGGCTCCATCCTGCGCGTGGCGTGAACGATTTTGCACTGCGTCGAACAAGTGAATGTACTCATCGAATTGCCAAAAAATATTATTGGCCAACACCTTCAGAAAATTCTTCTTCCGGCGTTATGTGGCAATTCAGTTCGCGGTGTCACCCCAACCACCACTTGTTTCCGTCTCGACCAAGGATCTTTTCAAAGGCGTAGTGATGAAGAAGCTTGTTAATTTTTGTGCTTTTTTGACCATGTCCATGAGCTGTATTGTAGCTCAGGGGCAAACCGTAACTGACATGGTTCTCCGGAGCGGTGGGGAATTCGATTACAACTACCTCGATTACGATTGTTTGCTGAATGCCGTCAT
>CAMYKF010000473.1 GCA_947258905.1 uncultured Pirellulaceae bacterium
GCGATGGTCTTGGAGCCGGCGTTGCAGTCGCCGGCGTAGTAGATCACGTCGTAGGCGTTGAGGTCGGAATCGGTGCCGGGTTCTTCCTGTTTGTAACGCTCCTCCACCGGCAGTCCCTTTTGCAGTTCGGGTAACAGCGCGGCGTACTTGCCCAGTCGCTCGCTCCAAGCCTGGTCCTTGATCAGCAAATAACAGGTGCAGGCCGCCTTGTAACCAAACAACTGGTCTTCATAGGTCTCGACAGGGCCGATGACACAATCTATCGCGTTGCTCTTCATATCCATCCAAATCATGTCGCTTGCGCGATACTCGTTGGACAGCAAGGCATCGGCCCGCATTCTCAGGTATTCGGCAAACTGTTTGTCCTCGGCGTGCCCGGCCGCGGTCCGCAAGTGCCCGGCCGCGGCCTCAAAGTTCCGTTTCAGCACGACACTGTAGTCAATCGCCCGCAACTCACCTGCCTCGCCGCGTCTTACAAACGTGTATAGCCCTTTCAACGCTTCCGCAGATTCCGGGTGCGCTTCCAGATGAGACTCGAATTCCTCACGGGTCATGTCGTACGGATAGAAATTGGCTCCGGCTGGTTTCGGTCCAAAACCAGGCAAAAACGGCTGATTGTCACGCAGGCGATCCCATGGCCCATAGTTCGCATGAAAGTGCTTGTGCAACAACTCGCTTTCAAATTCAATGTCCGTTGGCCGGCCAAATGCCTGATACCAAAAGGCAGCGTCCATTTCCCCGGCGGCCGCGATCAGATGTTTAAGCATCGTCTTCTGGCTGTCGCTGAGGTGATCCAGATTGGTCGTCAGCCGGACCTGCGTGTAACGGGTCAGTTGATCGGGAGTCAATATGCCGTCGACTGGCTGGGCTGACACATGGCCCGTCCAGAAAAGGAATACGCACGCGAGGATAACGGCCGGAATCCGAAGCAGTCGGGACATTGGGTTTCTCCTGAAATGCACTGCGCTGATCTTGGCGCGCAAAAAAACGGCTGAGGTATCGCATTATCGTTGCCCGCTGATATTCGTCAAACCTGTCATCGCATAGACTGGATGCCTTCACAGGTCCCGATTTTTCTGCCCGGTATGTCCCAGCCATCGTCTGACGAACGGCCAACGCAACGCACCGCTGCGTTTGGCCCGATCCCGCTGCTGACTGCGGTGATGGTCTGGTGTGGCATCGCCTGGTTCGGCTGGTATCGTTACCAGCCGCCACCGGTCATTCCGGCCGACGGTGATCCGTCGCTGTTCTCGGCGGAGCGCGCCGAAGCGTTTTTTCAGCGACTGTACGAACACGCTACTCCGCACCCGGCTGGACAGAATACTGAATTTCGCGAACAGCTGGTCAGCGAGTTCGAGCAGCTCGGATACGAAGTCGAACTGCACCATTGCCAAAGTGGGTCACGCAACCGCCGCGCCCCCCGCGACCAGCTGATCGACCTGACCAATCTGATCGTGACTCGACAGGGCAGCACAGACAAACCACCCGTTATGCTGGCCGCCCACTTTGATTCGCATCCCGATTCGCCCGGAGCGGGAGACGATGGTGCAGGAGTCTGCGTGTTGCTGGAAATTGCCCGCATGTTGGCCGGTGAATCGCAGCCGGAACGTTCGATCATCTTTTTCGTCAGCGACGGAGAGGAGTTCGGGATGCTGGGTGCACGAAAATTCGTCGAAGAACACGTGCTGTCCGGTCAAGTCGCTGCGGTGATCAATCTGGAGGCTCGCGGTACCAGCGGACCAAGCCTGATGTTTGAAACCAGCGATCAAAGCCGCTGGCTGGTCAACCTGTTTGCCCAATGCTCGCGTCGGCCCTTCACGTCTTCGCTGTTTTACGAAATCTACAAGACGCTGCCGAACGATACCGACTTCACCGTATTCCGGGATAACGGTATGCAAGGCATGAACTTCGCCTTCATTGGCAATGTGCGACACTATCACACTCCGCACGACACGTTCGCCAATGTCAGCCGGCAAAGTATCCAGCACCACGGCGAGCACGCTCTGGAACTAGTGCGCAGGCTGGCCAACATGGACATTGAGAGGCAGCCGGCAGGACGCGCCGTCTATTTCGATGTCATGGGTTATCGCGTGATTCGCTGGCCTTCGGAATTGTCCATTGCGTTGGCCGTGCTGGGTGGCTTGCTCGCTTTCTGGTTGTTTCGACCGGGTCGCGAGAATGGCGCAACAGCCGACAAGCCGTCACGGGCCTGGCGAGTGGCCGGAATCGGATTGGGATTGTTGTGCGTGTTGGTCAGTATTGCGCTAGGCGGACTGTTGCAATTCGGCTTGTCACTGGACGGCGCGCTGGACAGCCCGTGGCCCCGGTGGCCGGTGCCGTTGATACTCGCGTGGTGGTTGCTGGCCATCACAGCAATGCTGGGCCTGACGTGGTGGTGGAGCGAGCAGATTCGCTGGCAAGATGTTTGGCTGGGTGTGTGGGGACTGTGGTCAACGATCGCCGTGGTCTCGTCAGTGCTGGTTAACGGCGCGAGCTATTTGTGGATCGCGCCGCTGTTGGCAACCGGCGTTTGTGCCGCATTGGTTGCTGTTGTTGGCAGACAGCGTCGCGGTGCGACCGCTGGTTTGCTGGTCATTAGTTCTGTTTCGGTGGCCATGGTCTGGCTACCCATGGAAAGCCTGTTTTACGACGCGATTGGGCTAAACATGAACGCATTTCTGATTCTGCGTGTTGCCCTGGCCTCGATCGGGCTGCTGCCGGTCATGGCCGCCACCGGACGCCGCCAGTTGGGAGTTACGTTTCTTGTGTTTCTGGCTGCGTGGGTGCTGGCCGTGTTGGCGGCGGTCGTGCTGAACTAGATCCGGTGTGCCCATGGGCACACCCGCCC
>CAMYKF010000474.1 GCA_947258905.1 uncultured Pirellulaceae bacterium
GCCCATGGGTAGTCGCTTGTGCACGGTGATATCGACACCGCAAGGCGCACCGTGGCGGCTTGCCAGCAGCCGGCCGGCCCGCACCGACAGGTCTTGGTCCTCTTCGACGCCCGGGACGGGCGCGCTCCGGCGCACACCCGGATCGTCGGTCAAGGTGAGTCGCACCCGGTCGGCCCGGTCAGCATCACCAGTCCGTTGGAAAGGTTGATGCACTGCTCGAAGATGTCGAGGTCCCGTTGTTTCATGCCCAGCCGTTCCAGCGTCAATTCGCGTGTGTTGCTGGCCAGCAGTCGCAAGGTGATTCTTTCGCCCTGACGCGTGGGAATGGTCGCCGCGCGAACATCGATCCGCCTCGTCTCCTCGCGTCCGAGGGTAAAGCGGCCATCCTGAGGCGCTCGCCGTTCGGCAATGTCCATGCCGGCCAGCACCTTGAGCCGTGAGATCAACGGGCCGTGCACGGCTGTTGGAATGCGCCGATACTCTTCCAGCACTCCGTCGACCCGCAAGCGGATGCCGGCATCATTGCGGCCGGGTTCGACGTGGATATCGGTGGCCCCGCGAATCAGGGCGGCGTTAAAGACCTCGTCACCCAGAGCGACGATGTCGTCTCCGTCGGTCTCCATCTCGCTGCCGACCCGGTCAAACCGCACATGTGTGGGCACAGCGCCGCCGACGCTGGAATGAACTGGTTCACGAAAAATGCGATCGATAGCCCGGTCGAGCGATTCCAGTTCTGCCACGGTGGGGCGAACCGGGGCATCCAGGTATCGCTCAACTGCCTGCAGCCCCTGACTGTCCTGCGGGTCAGTGCAGGCGACCAGGACGAATTCGCCTTGTTTGGTGAAGGGTAGCAGTTTTCGCCGCAACGCGAGATTGCCGGGAATACGCAGAGCCCAGCGTGGATCAACCTTGACCTGATCCATGTCCAGGATTTCGTCTTGTAACTGCAGCGTTTGCATCGGCTTTCCTAAATGGCTCGGGACAGTTCACGTAACATGGCAGGGTTTCGAGCCAGCGAGCGGGCCGCTGCTTCACTGATCAAACGCCGACGCCACAGCCGGGCCAGCGAACGGTCGAGCGTGTACATCCCTTCACCCCGATGCAATTGCAGAATCGACGGCAGTTGCTGCAAATTGTCACTGGCGATCAGGTTGGCGGCGGCGGCGTTGATATGCAGTACTTCACTGGCCAGGACGCGGTTGCGTGACGGCCGCTGATCGTCGGCGGAGTTCAGCCGGGGAGCGGATTCATCGGCGGTCAGCAAATGCTGGGCAATCACCGTACGCAATGACCCGGCCAGCAAATTGCGAATCATCGTTTGCTCTTCGCCAGGAAAAACGCTGGTAATCCGTTCGATGGTCCCCACGCAATCACCGGCGTGCACGGTGGCAAACACCAGATGTCCGGTCTCGGCCGCGGCCACCGCGGTACGAATCGTGTCCAGTTCCCGCATTTCACCTACGAGGATGACGTCCGGATCCTGCCGCAATGTATCGACCAGTGCGGTGGCAAAGGTTGCGGTATCGACACCGATCTGACGCTGGCTGACCAGCGACATCTTGTTGGCGTGCACGTATTCGATCGGATCCTCGATGGTGACGATGTGGCATTTTCGTTGGCTGTTGATGCGATCGATCAAGGTAGCCAGCGTGGTGCTCTTGCCTGATCCGGTCGGGCCGGCCACCAGCACCAGACCATCGCGATAATCACACACGCGATACAGGTCATCGTCCAGCCCGAGTTCATCGAGGCTCTTGAATGTGTTGTCCAGACGACGCAGGGCGATCGATGTTTCCCCACAGCTGTGATAGATGTTGAAACGAAAGCGTTGGCCATCGCCGGTAGAAATGGCGCCGTCACAACTTCCGTGTTCGACCAGCCGCTGCCGGCCCGCCTCGTCAGTTAACGCCACAACGAATTCTTCGATTTGCTCGCGGGCCAGCGTAGCGGGCGCTTCGTCCAGCCGAATCAGTTCGCCAGCCACGCGGCAAAAAGGTGCCGTGTCGACCGCCAGATGAATGTCGGTGACGCCGCGCGTGGCCGCTGATTGCAGCATTTGTTGCAGATCGCTTTTTTGCAGGCTCGTTGCCGTCGACACAGGTTTCTCCATTCAAACAACAAACACCAGCGTCCACGTGTGAACGCCGTCTCGGGACTCGGAAGCCTGCATGGTCAACACGAGCGGAAAGGTGCGCAAGCCGCTCGTCTTAACTTCCTGCAGGAATTTCATCATGTCGTGATAGCCACCGGCCAGTTCGATCTGCCAGTATTCGAGGTTGCCATGCCGCGAGTTGTCCTCCACGATCGATTCCAGCCCCTGCAGGTACCCGGACAATGCCGGTTCGACCTTAAAGTCCTGGTTCACGATCGACAGGTTGAATTGCTGCAATAGCGTGGTCAGCTTTTGCACCGTGGGAAGGCGGGCATCACCACTGTTCCAGAATTCGGTGAGCGAAACGACTTGGTCACGATCCATCCGCAATTGTTCGTTCAGCCGCGCCAATCCGGCTTCGGCCGAAACCAGGCTGCTCCGCGATGACGCGGCCGCAGTCTGATCGATCGCTTCCTTGCGAACGGACTCCAGCTTGCTGCAATTCGACTGGTAGGACTGCTGGGCAGGAATGGCAATCAGAAAGGCATAAACCGCCAGTACCAGGGCAGCCGGCAGCAGATTCAGCAGCAATTTTTCGCGTCGCGTGCGATTGGGTTCGATCATGTTACAGACTCACTTGCTGATCGCTGGAGGCATTCTCATCAACCGTCTGTCGGCGGGATTCACGCAGCAAGGCGGGCGGTCCGACATCTTCCAGCAAAATGGAAAACGTCCACGGGCCACCGCTGGTCATTTTCATTTGGCCGTGCTGGGAGGCGGGATGAATTTCCCAGCCCAGGGGCGCCGCCGCATCACGCAATCGATTGGTCAACAGCGGCGCTGCGTCGCTGTCCAGCGATATTCCTGAAATGACCGTACCCTGTTCCTCAATGGAAATTTGCCGAATGACCAGGTCACTGGTGCGCAGGTTTACCAGATGTTGCAGCAAATGGTGGAGACGATCTGTCTGGCTATTGGCGAAGAAGGCGACCCGCTGCAAATTGCTTTTGGTTGCAAAGGCCCGGTTGATGGTCTCTTCGCGCTGCTCCATGACACCCCGCAACATGGAATCGTATTTTTCCTTTTCCCTGGCCGGTTGCTCAAGGCGTACGATCTGGTCTTGTACGTGGTGATTGCGGCCGTTGATCCACAGAAAATGCCAGCCACAGAACAGTAACACCAGCGTGATGGCGGCAGCACGCAGCAACCAGGCCGAAGTGGCTGCCGAAGAAGTACGCTGACGACGAATCCACGGACGCGGATTGCCCTGGCTCGCCAGAAGATTGCGGGCGGCGTGTTGCAGCCAGGGTTTTAATTCTGCCTCGTCATTCAGATTCATGTCGACCGATTGGCCGGCACTCTGGCCCGGGGCAACCAGGGAGGCGTGCGACGCGAACAGGGATTCGCCGGTTTCAAAACCCAGATCACTGATCCAGCGTTCGGAACCGGCGGTCACCAGCGCGACCCGTGCCGGGCGCCGGTCGGTGACCAGACAGGCTGACTGGTTCCACAGTTCGACACGGTTGGACGCTTGTTTGTCGCGAGGATCGAAAATCGCCACCGGATGCGTCAGGCGAACTTCCCGCACCTTTCGGGAGGCCAGCAGTGCATGGATCTGCTCCCATTCGATGGCGGGCAACACGTTGACCCAGAACATTTTTTGATCGGCCCGCTCACCCTGCTCGACCCAGGCCAATGAGGCCGCCTCGGCGTCGACACCCGCCAGTGGTTCGACTTCGTATTTCAAGGCGTTGGTCAGTTGCTCGTCCGCTACCGATTCGATACCCAGCCGCGGCACCGATACGACCTGATTCCAGATCGTCGTTGACAACACCACGACCCTGCGGCCCGGCAAGTGGTCTTTCTCAATGGCCGACTGGACCGCTTCCAGCAGCGATTGATCACCGCTGCGTTCCCAGCGCGCGAAATGGCCGGGTGATTGTGCCTGGTGACCGGAAAAATCAGCGCGGGCGATAACTCGCTCGGTGACGAGAATGACAGTGATGTCAGCTCTGCGACTCATGGCGTGGTCCCGGATGGCGATTCGGAAGTGGATTCGTCCGACGTTGTGTCTGCCGGCGTTTCGGGCGTCTGACGCTTCAAGTTGATGGCAAGGGTCAATCCCTCGTGTGGCACCTGAACGTATTTGGTGAGCTGCTGGCCATCGTGGGTGATATGCAAAGCCTTTAACCCTACGGCAACATCGCTAAAGGAAAACGTGGCGGCATTTGTGTCTTCATCTTCCCGCACAACCAGTTCGGACAGGGAACGATCGGGATCCGGTCCCAGCAGTGCCACTTGCACGTCTCCAGAGGGTGCGGGTCCGAAATCAATTGTGCCACTGACGATCACCTTGCCGGATTTAAGGACGCATTGCAGCGGCTGGTCATAGTTGCCCACGGGATTCCAGGTAATGCAATCGATCGTGCCTGCGGGCGAATAGCCCAACTCGAAGGGACG
The DNA here is from genome assembly GCA_947258905.1 of uncultured Pirellulaceae bacterium. Taxonomy (GTDB): domain Bacteria; phylum Planctomycetota; class Planctomycetia; order Pirellulales; family Pirellulaceae; genus CAJQPP01. Next base: position 4,553 of record CAMYKF010000474.1, read on the forward strand.
ATTCCAGGGGTCACGCACGGCCCGCTTGCCGAGCGGCAAGTGCAGATAGGGTCCCCGCCAGCCACAGGGAATCTGAATGCTGGAATAATCGACCGGACTGGACGGACCGCTGCGAAACCGAAACGGGTAGTTCACAGCCAATTCCGATTGCGTATTCCACAACTCGGACAGTTCCCGCCCTCCCGGGTCACCGCTGACCGGCAGTGGGCCGGATTCGGGACGGGGCAGCCGGCCAACATCGGCGACGAATCCGCTGATCAGGGGCGAACCATCAGGTTGCTGCAATTGCCGCTTGCCGATGGCGGCGTTTTGCAAGTGGTTGAGTTGCGTGCGGGTTTGTTCAAATCGCGTCGACTCGACACGCGGCTGCAGGGAATTCACAGCCACGGTAGCCACAATGGCCAGAATGACCAGCACGACGAGCAATTCCAGCAGCGTCAGCCCGCGGCGTGGCACTGACTGTGTTCGCGTATGCGTTCGGTTGTGGTAGTGACCAGGCACGTTTTGGTTGGTGGCTGGAAGGCAGGGATGTTTACTGGCGAGAATCGGGAACTTGCAGGAACACGACCAGGTCATCGCCGCAGTCCGACATGGTCAGTGCCTGGTCGTGATGCCCTGGCTCCATGTTGGCAGGATCCTGCGGTGTATCGATGCGGCCATTGGGTCCGGCCGACACCAATCGCATGTAACGGGATTCTTCCGCGTTCACCTGGCCATCGTCATCGAAATCGACCTGCATTTCGATCTCATGGCCCCAGCCGTCAATGATCGTGGGCTGACCCTCAGCGTTCTTGCCGGTGGGTTGTATATAAGGCCCGCGCCAGCCGATCCGGTAAATGGAATCGAACCTGGCCAGTTGCGGTTTGTTGCGTTGCAAATGACCGGGCGGCTGCGGATCGACCAGTTCGGAAACCTCGCGAGGCAAGGCGTCGGGTTCATGAGCAAGGTTTTCCATCACGCCCTGGTCGCCGACCATCGCCTGACGAAGGACTTCCAGCGTTGTGCGTGTGGTAATCTCGCTGGCCGTGGCCTGTCTGCCATCGGAAGTTGCAACGGTCGTTTTCAACATCGGCAAGACAATAATGGCCGTCGCCACCAGCACCATCATCACGACGACCAATTCCAGCAGCGAGAATCCACGGACGGTGCCGCGGATGGATGCACGCCGGATGCCGGCAATCTTTACACCGGGATCAGGCGGGGGCAGTTGGCAGTGCCTGACGTCAAATTCGGGCGGGTGAACATTCATGGTTGGACTCAGGTCAAAGGGGGGGTGGGGCTGTTAACCTGGCGAGGCGGGAGCAGGTACTTCACTGGGGGCCGGAAGACGTTATCCATCCTCCGAGTAAATCTCCTTGAGTTCTTCACTGATTCCATGCAGACCGGCTGGACCGGGTATGGCCACGCCGACAAAGCGAGCGCGGGCCTGCAATTCCGAAGCCGGTTTTAACTCAACAACAATCAAATATCTCGAATACATGTTTTGCGGGCTGGAGTTCGCTTGTTCCGAAAAATGCACGGGTGCTTCCGGGAACAGGGCGGATTCGCTGCCCCCGACCAGCGTGCAACGACTGCCCACGCCAAAGACCAGATAACGGGACGGCTGGCCCGGAGCAATATTCCACAAGCGTTCCATCACCGCGTCCTGGCGTGTGGCTGCCACCGAGCACACAACCGCTCCACTGCCCAGGACAACCGGTTGTTGCTGATGAGAGTCGAAAGTGGCATTGCCAACCGATTCGGTGGCGGGAATCAACTCGGTGATACCCAGCGATTTCAGAGCCTCGACTTCGGCGGGTGACAAATCGGTGCCCTCAAGGAAATCGGCGCCACCCACATATTCGGGGATACTGCCGCTGGTCCCCGCGCCGGAAACCAGCGAGTCAAACCGGTTGCCCAGCAATCCACGGTCGGTGATCAGTTTGCGGCGAATGGCAGAATCGATCTCAGGCACGTTCGCCGCAGCCGTGGCCGATTGGGTTCGCTTGAGCAGTCCCGGCAAAGAAGAGATGACAATCCCGCCCAGGGCAATCAGGATGGTCAGGACCACCAGCAACTCAATCAGAGTCAAACCGGATTTGCGTGAATTCGTCATGGGGTGTGTCGTGAAACGATCAGATCAACAGACCGTGCCTGGGGTGGGGTGGGAAAAATGGCTTCGACGTTGAATACCCTGATAAGTTATCTGTATTCAACAATCGGCTAATTCGGCGAGTTTTGTCTGAAAGAACAACTTTTCCAAATTGGCCTCTGGCTGCGACTATTTTGACGAGTATTTCGTCCGGGTGAGAAGAAGACGCAGAGTGTGGGACGTTTGATCACGTTGCCGAATGTAATGGATGTTCGGACGTCGTGGTTACACGGTCGCGCTGTCATGTCGTGAAGAAAACGCACAACACGACACCGGCATGTGCGTTTAGGTACATGAGAGTGAATCCAGAAGTGCACGCCACGCGTCAAGTTCCCGTGAGGGCGTAAACAATTCACGACGCGATTCAAGTTGCCCGGAAAGCCGTTCCACAAATTCCGGGTCGTTTTCGATACGACCCATCAGTTCGGCAAGGCGTTTCGTATCCCCAACTTCGAACAGGCCCGCGTAGTCGGCACCCAGCAGTCCCAGCGTCGCATGAATTCTTGTGGCAAGGATGGGGACGCCATTGACAATGGCTTCCGAGATCACGCCCGGTGCCCCTTCGAAAATCGAACTAATGATCGTGGCTTGCCCGCGACACAGGTACTCCAGGGCCTCGTCATGTGAAACCGGACCGACCCAGCAATAACGGGGATTGGCACCGCTACGTGATTCGGCCTGGGCAGCCATCTCCGGCGACAACGACCGACCCGGATGCAGCACACGAATTCGGGAATGATCGGGTAACAAACGCGTCGCTTCTTCGGCGCGAAACGGATCCTTGACCTCACGCAAATGGGCCAGCAGAGTGAGTTCGACCGCCTCCGGAACAGGCTTGGGCCGCTGCGCAAGCGGTTCGGCCGACTGATAAATCACCACGGACCTCGCACGGAATTCCGGTGCCAGCAGGCTGGCTCCCACGGGCTCCAGCAGCACAATCCGGTCGGCGATTTCCAGGGAACGCAGTGCTTCCTGCCGGGCACATCGCACCGCCGGCTCTTCGCATTGTTCTTCGGTCGCGGCCAGATCGCGGTGCAAATCCGTGCCGGTGAGGCAAACGATGATCGGTTTGTCGGGGTGGCTTTTATGAAAACGCTCAATCGACGGAGCGCTGCGGCGGGCATGCAGGGCGACAAGGCAATCGTAGCTGTTGGAGTCGTCGGCAGGGATGGACTCGCGCAAGTCGACTTGATGCCCCAGTTGCTGCAAGATGGCTGCCCAGCGGCGGGCAGTTATTTCGTTGCCGCGGTTGGAGCCGGCAGGAACAGGCATGATCAGGGCAATGTGCATGGCGCCTACTTTTTTCCCTTTGTAGCTGGACGAGCCGTGTTCGACCAGTTGGTGCGCGATCATGCACAAGCGCAAAAAAACGCGACGAAGTCCCCTCTGGCATCATGCCATCCTCGTCGCGCGAAACAACCCCGCCGCTCCCCAAAGTAGGCGTGGTTGCAATCAAGACTAGGTCACGTGGCTTGCAAGTCAAAACCGATACCAGCCGTAAATTGCCGAAAGTTTAAAAGCGGGGTGCTGACCCGAAGCAAGGTCAGGTGACGTGATGAGCCGGCTTTTGCCGACTAATCGCCAAGTTGCCAATCCAGGCCGATGTCGAAATTAGTGGCTGAATGGGTCAGGGCACCCACGCTGATGCGGTCTACACCGGTTTTGGCAATATTGGCAATCGTGCCCAGATTGACTCCCCCGGAAGCTTCCAGCAGAACATGTGGGCTGGTTTCGTTGCGCATGGCGACTGCCCGCCGCAATTGCTCCAGATCCATGTTATCCAGCAGCACGATGTCGGGATGGGCGGCCAGCGCCTTTTCCAGCTGATCAAGCCGGTCCACTTCGATTTGCACAATGGTGTCCGGGCCTTGCGGCAATCGATCCGGGTTTTGGGCAATCCACTCGCGAGCCGCCGCAATGGCGTCGGCGACTTCGTGCATGGGCTGGTCGGTGATGATGTCCAGCATGGCGAGGTGGTTGTCCTTGATTAAAACCGCGTCGAACAACCCCATTCGGTGATTAAAGCCACCGCCACATCGCACCGCGTACTTTTCCAGATAACGCCAGCCGGGACTGGTTTTCCGCGTGTCCAGCACTTGCGCACCGGTGTCCTGAACCTGTTCCACAAAACGACGCGTCAGCGTGCTGATGCCAGACAGTCGGCACATGAAATTCAGGCAGGTGCGCTCGGCGACCAGAATGTCCTGGGCATTGCCGGCCAGGACGGCCAGGGTCTCTCCCGGTATGACGGCAGCTCCGTCTTCGAGAATGCATTCCAGTTGCAGATCGCGGCGCACCCGATCGACGACCATCTGGCAGATTTCCAGCCCGCAGACGATACCGGTTTCCCGCGACACAAAACGGGCGGATCCCTTGACGTTGTCCGGCACAACGGACCCGGTGGTGATATCCATTTGTTCTGCTGGTTCAGCCGATCCGAGATCTTCTGCCAATGCCCATTCAATCAGTCGCGCCGCCTGGTCGCGAGCCGCGTCATCCATGCGAAATCGTTGGCTTCTGGTCAATTCGGCGTCATCCATCTTTCCCGACTTCGTTCAGATACGCCTGGATTTTTTGCTTGATCTGGTCACGAACCTCACGGAACATCGCCATTTTGTCCTCGTTACTGCCTTCCGCGTATGCGGGATCGGGAAATGGCCAATGCAGTAGCTGATCGGCCGCAGGCCAAACCGGACAGGCGTCGCGGGCATTGTCGCACACGGTGACCACCAGATCGAACGGCGTATTTTCAAATTGGGATGACGATTTGCTTTCCAGCGAATCGATCGGTAATCCCAATTCCTGCAAGGCCTGCAATGCCAGTTCGTGCACATAACCGGCGGGACGCGAACCAGCCGATTGGGCGTGCCACTGGCCCTCGCCCAGATCATTCCAGATCGCCTCGGCCATTTGCGATCGACATGAGTTTCCGGTACAGAGGATCAGCACGGTTTTGGGCGGATTAGTCGTCATGCCCGACAATATCCCCGACAGGATTTGAACCGTCAAGTTGCGCGGAATCGATGTGCGTCAGGTCACTTGCGCCGTGGCAAGCTGGAATGCCACTGGGCTTGATGGGCTTTGGAAGCCGACTGCCGGGTCAGTCTCGGAGAGACTGACCTACGGTAGCCGAGTCTCTCCGAGACTCGGAACAGAGCCGCATCCTTCCGGAGTGCGAAACGACCGGCAGAAGCTGGTACTACAGCACGAGGAAGCCGGATTCGCCAGAATTCGGGCCGGGCCGCGGCAACGAAAATACGTGAAGTTTGGCAGCTTCGGTTACGAGTCAGATGGAATTCCGTGCTGCGGCACTAATACCAGCTGACGCGGTCGTCGATGGCCTTTTTGAACAGCAACAACAGCGTGTTGGGATCATACGGCTTGTGCAGAAAAAATTTGCCGCCGCTCGCACGCGAGCGGCGGACAACGTCGTCGTCGGTGGTGCCCGAGATGACAATGATCGGGGTTTGGGAGGTTTCAGGTTCATCGGCCAGACGAGCGCACAGTTTCATGCCGTCGCCGTCAGGCAAACCGAGATCCAGCAGGATCACATCCGGCAGTTCACTTTTGGCCAGACGCAGGCCGGAACTGGCCGTGGCACAGGAAAGGACATGAAAGCCGTTGCGTGACAGACCTTCTTCCAGCAATTCAATCTGCAGGGGATCGTCTTCGATAATCAGCACGGTCGAACGATCCGTGATCACAATCGGTGCAGGCTGCAATTCAGGCAGCGTGTCTGTCGGTTGACCAGTTGGCTCTAACATCATGTTTTTTGTGTTGTCTTCCAATGATGACAACATTGCAGAAACCCAGAGGGGGACCAGGTTGGGGGGGAGCTAGTCTCAACTTCAACCGCGAGGTTGAAACTGGCCACAACAAATCATGACGCCTGGTAAAGCTTTGTCAAAAAGTTTTTTCAGGAACGCGGCGTGCTGCGCGTCGTCGGCTGCGGGCGATACGGATTGCACCCGGGAACTACAATTATTCATTTGCTGGTTATTTTTCCCGCCAGATCAGGCGGTCGTCGACTTGCAACTGCGATTGCATGCCGCGAATGTCACGCTTGAACCGCTTTGCGTCCTGCGGATATCCGGCCGTCGGAGTCAAGGCGGGCAGATGTTCCTGCCAAAACAGATTCCAGGCCTGCATCGACAATTCACGCAAATATTTGGCCACCACCGATGCCAGTGCAATCGGCATATGCCGCTCGCCGCGGGCGATAAAGCGTATTTCGATCTGGCCACGGGAATCCGACCAGCTGTAACAACTCTCCTCACGGGATTCGTACACCACACGAACAAACGAGTCCGTCATTTCCTGTTGCAGAATCCCTGCGTAGCTTCCGCGTCCGCCGTGTTTGTCGCACAGCACGGTGACTCGGGCCTGATCTCCGGCCGGCAGACTGTCCAGCAATTTGGCAATCGCCCGACAAGTCGTTGCCGTCAGCAAACTGGCTTTGTTGCCGCAATCCTCGAGTCCCTGATTGAAGGCTTCGGGGAACACCACTTCCGCAGCGACGCTGTGGCAACAGGCAGCGTTTTGCTGAAAGCTGTCACGAATTCGCGTGGCGTCGCGAACGACATCATCCGTGTTGCAAGCCTGGGGTACATCGACGCAGTCCCAGCGGTAAGTCCGCTGCCGCTCCAGGAGTTCGCGCGACGTGGCGGCAACCTGGTCGAACAAATCGAACAGGCCAAACAGTCGGGGCGCAGGTTGCTGAACCGCACCTAGCAGGGACAAGGCGGACCGTTCCAGGGTCCTGATTCCGGTGGCGCGTTGATACAGTGCTTTTGAGTCGGCCAGCGGAATCCGCTCATCGCCATCGCTGATCTCATCCGGACGGGCAAGCACGTCGTTGAGTGTTGCGTACAAGTCGTCCGTTGCATCGTCGGCGACCTGCCACAAGGTGGCGCCGATGACCAGCGGCCCGAGATTGGGTCCGTATCCCGCTTCGTCGGTTCCGATGATGAAGGGCATGGTCGAGCGTCCGTGTCGTAATCCCGCTGCCGGGGAGGGGCGTGGGTGACTCCCGGCCTAAACTGAATGCCTGAATGCCGCCTGTGTCGTGCCACGAGTATGGACATCGTGGCAAGACCGGCGGGCGTCAGTTTTTCTGTTTCGGCGGGAGGCTCAATCTCCCGGAACTGCTTTTTCAACAGACCCTAGATCGTGGGCCCTGCGTTGCGAATCGCATTGCTGGCCTGATCGGCATACGTTTCAAAGTTGTCGTGAAACTTTTTGGCGAGGTCTTTGGCAGCCACATCGAACGCGGCTTCATCTTTCCACGTTTTGCGCGGCTCGAGGATTTTGGCAGGCACCCCGGGGCAACTGTCGGGAATCGCCACGCCAAACACGGGATCGGTGTGGTAATGGACGTTGGCCAGTTCGCCGCTGTGAATGGCATCAATGATGGCGCGGGTGTATTTGAGCGGCATTCGCGATCCGACACCAAAGCCACCGCCACTCCAGCCGGTATTCACCAGCCACGCGTCGCTGCCGTGCTGTTTCATGCGTGCGGCCAGTTGTTCGGCGTATTTAGTCGGATGCCAGACGAGGAACGCCGCGCCATAGCAGGCGGAGAAAGTCGCCTGGGGTTCGGTCACGCCGACTTCTGTACCGGCCACCTTGGCCGTGTAGCCGCTGATGAAGTGATACATGGCCTGTTCCGGCGTCAAACGGCTGACAGGCGGCAACACGCCAAACGCATCGCAGGTCAGAAAGATGATGTGTTTCGGATGGTCGCCGATACACGGCACCTTGGCATTGTCGATGAACTCGATCGGATAACTGGCGCGAGTGTTCTCGGTGATGGTACTGTCCGAGTAATCGACTTCGTGGGTGCGCTCGTCCTGAATAGTGTTTTCCAGAACCGAGCCAAAGCGGATGGCGTCGAAGATCTCCGGTTCCTTTTCACGCGACAAGTCAATGCACTTGGCGTAACAGCCGCCCTCGATGTTGAAGATACCTTTGTCCGTCCAGCAGTGCTCGTCGTCGCCGATCAGCGCGCGGCGGGGATCGGCCGACAGCGTGGTCTTGCCGGTACCCGACAATCCAAAGAACAGCGAGACGTCGTTGCTGTCGCCTTCGTTGGCCGAGCAGTGCATCGACAATACCCCTTTTTTGGGCATCAGGTAGTTCATGATAGTGAACACACCTTTTTTCATCTCGCCAGCGTATTCGGTACCCAGAATGACCATTTCGCTGGCGCCAAAATTCAGGGCCACGCAAGTGTCCGAGCCCACACCCTCGATCGACGGATCGGCCTTGTTCTGGCCGGCGTTGTAGATCACGTAATCCGGATCCTTGAAATTTGCCAGTTCGCCGGCCGATGGTCGAATCAGCATGTTGCGCATAAACAGGGCGTGATAGGGCCGCGAGCAAATGATGCGGATCCTTAACCGGTTGTCGGGATCCCAGCCGGCGAATCCATCCACGACGTACAGGTGAGGCTGGTTGTCGAGGAATTCGATCTGCGACCGGTTTTCTCTCCCGAGCGGGTGGCAATGCCGCCGCTGGAGGTGATGATGGCATGGTCGGTACCAATGGCTTCATGGTACAGGGGCGCCGGCGCGGCATTCCGCGTAACGTGTTCAGGAAAAACGTTGTCGGCGATGGACTGAATCGTGGAGCGGGTTGCGGTAGACATATCGGTTCCGTATCAGTTGGGTAGCGGGCGAAGTGACGGTCACTTCGATGCAGAATTCTTGTGCGATTAATGGATCAAAGTTACTGCAAACGGCAGCTGATTGTAAGCACAATTGCCGCGGGATACTCGATTTTTACAACGGTTTTATGGACTGGCGGAGGTCGTCGATTCATTGATAATGGGTCGGCACTGACTGTTCCATTTCCGCACACTTGCATCCCCCTGCGATGACCGTTCCCAAATCCGCTGGCTCCCGATTTCGCCAGGCCCTGCAGGCTGAAAGACCGCTGCAAATTGTGGGTACCATCAATGCCTATTGCTCTCTGATGGCGCAACAAGCCGGATATCGGGCGATTTATCTCTCAGGGGCCGGCGTGGCCAATGCGTCCTTTGGCGTCCCGGACCTCGGGATCACGACGGCCAATGACGTGGCCATCGATATCGAGCGGATTACTGCTGCAACGGAAGTGCCCTTGCTGGTGGATGCCGACACCGGCTGGGGACATGCTTTCAGCATTGCCCGCACCGTCAGAACGTTCACGCGGGCCGGGGCCTGCGGCATCCATATGGAGGACCAGGAATCGGCCAAGCGCTGCGGTCATCGCCCCAACAAGGCCATTGTGGAAACCAATGAAATGGTGGACCGGTTGCGGACCGCCGTCGACGCCCGCACGGACGATGCCTTTTTTGTCATGGCTCGCACCGATGCCCTGGCCAGCGAGGGTCTGGAAGCCACGCTCGAACGCTGTCACCGCTATGTGGAAGCCGGGGCGGACGGCATCTTCGCGGAAGCGGTCACCGAACCCGAACAATATCGCCGTTTTTGCGAGGCTCTGGACGTTCCCGTGCTTGCCAATATGACCGAATTTGGCAAGTCGCCGCTGCTGACCGTCGACGAACTTGGGGAATTGGGCGTCGCCATGGTGCTGTATCCGCTTTCTGCCTTCCGAGCCATGAATCTGGCCGCCGAACATGTTTACAATACAATCCGCCGGTCCCGGACCCAGCAACCGGTTGTGGACCAGATGCAAACTCGCGAGCGTTTGTACGAAGTGCTCGATTATCACCGTTACGAACAACAAATCGACGAACTCCTGAATTTAAAGAGAGCCGAATCATGACCTCATCCACAGAAACTCCCAAAAAAAAGAAAACTGGCGGATTGGCTGGCGTGATCGCGGGCAAAACGGCCATCTGTACCGTGGGCCAGGAAGGCAAAGGTCTGAACTATCGCGGCTACTCGATCTACGATCTGGCCGAAAACGCCGGATTCGAGGAAGTGGCGTTTTTGCTGCTGCACGGCCACTTGCCAACTCAACAGGAACTGGATGATTTCATCGGCCGTTTGTGCTCCATGCGGGACTTGCCGGCTGGATTGTGCGATACGCTGAAGGCCATCTCCGCCGACACGCATCCGATGGATGTAATGCGCACGGGTTGCTCGATGCTGGGGTGCCTCGAGCCCGAAGGCTCGCCCGAGCGGGAGATGCACGTGGCCGAACGCATGCTGGCCTGTTTCCCTTCAATCCTGACTTACTGGTTTCGCTACTCGCAATCCGGCGAGGAGATCAGCTTTGAATCGGACGAACGGACGATTGCCGGCTATTTCCTGGAAAAGCTCACCGGCCAGACTCCCAGCGAGACGCATCGCCACGCCATGGACGTGTCGCTGATCCTGTATGCCGAGCATGAGTTCAATGCCTCGACGTTTGCGGCCCGCGTATGCACGGCCACCATGTCCGACATCTATTCGGCGATTACCGCCGCGATTGGCACGCTGCGTGGTCCGCTGCATGGCGGAGCCAATGAAGCGGCGATGGAGTTGATCGAGAAGTTCCAGACGCCCGAAGAGGCGGAATCCGGCATCATGGAAATGCTGGTGACCAGGCAATTGATCATGGGCTTTGGGCACCGCGTGTACACGGTGTCCGATCCGCGTAACGAGATCATTCGCGGCTTTGCAGAAAAGCTTTCGCACTCGGTCGACGATACCGTGCTGTTTCCCGTCTCGGTGCGGATTGCCGATGTAATGTGGCGTGAAAAGAAACTGTTCCCAAACCTCGATTTCTTCAGCGCTTCTGCCTATCACTTCATGGGCATTCCCACGGCCCTGTTCACGCCGATCTTTGTGTTGTCGCGAGTGGCTGGCTGGTGTGCCCACGTGTTCGAACAGCGTGCGGACAACAAATTGATCCGTCCCGGTGCCGAGTACATTGGTCCCGGAAATCAGGAATTCGTACCGATCGACAATCGTTAGGGTCGAAGTAACCATCCCGGCGGTACGGCGCAAGCCGTCTTGAAGATCACCGGATGGCTCGAGCCATTACGCTACTGCAATATCAGGCCCAACGTTTACGCCGGGTTGAGCAGAAGCCCAAATGAAACTGCCCCCGCCCGCTTTTCGCCTGGACCAACCCGAGTTGAAGCTCGGGCCTGACATGTCGAGGCGTTTGCATGGACAGGCTTCGACGGGGCCTCAACCTTCCGCGCCGCGTGAATTACCAATTGTCCACGATCAAACGGTCGCGGGTTCCGGGGCTACGCTGGCTTGCAGAATCTGCCAGTTCAAAACCGCTTCGGTACGCTGAATCAACACCGACTGCAATCCGTTTCGCCACTTGCCGATATCCGGAAACAACGTTGCCGAGGTCGGATGCAGGTCTTGCCACGCAGAATTTGTGGCCGCCTGGGCAACGCGTTGGTGCAAGAATTCGCTCTCGCCGACATACAGCGGCTGGTTCCCCGACCACAGGATGTACACGCCGGGCGCGTCCAGTTCCGTCGATTTGCAATGTGACAGCGGCGTGCGACGGGGCAATTTTTCGTCCAGCCATTCGGCGAAATGGTTGGCCAGGGACCGCGAATGGCTGGCCCGCTTGCGAATCGACAGTGCCGCCCAGCGATAATCCTCGGGCGTGAAACCGGGTGCAAACTCGGCGGCAATGCGGTCCAGTTCCGCGGCGTATTCGGGACAACACAGCACTTCATCCAGCGTCAGGTCGTAGTCGACCGACAACAAACGCATGGCAATTTCACTGGCGAAACTGAATTCGTCCATCGAGCGGAAAGTGTGCCGTTTGCGTTCGCGCGTCGCCACAGGCAGCTTGCCGGCCTTGCGCAGCCGCAGAATCGTCTGGTTCCACAAGGTCGGGAATCCGGCGAGGCCTGATTTTCTGCAAGCCTTGACAAACGCCTCGTTCAACTCGGGATCGCACAGCACATGATCGGCCGAGTTGCCATCGGCTGAGGCCGCAAACGCCGCGACGACGCCCCGATCGAATTTTGCCTGCTCGTCCGATTCCTTCGACTTGCGCTGCTTGCCCCGGGCGGTGGATGGCGCACTGGTCAGCGGATCCTCGGGCCCGTCGAGTTCGTCACCAATGTTGATGTCGGTCAGCCGCTTGTTTACGTAACTAACGTATTCCTTTGACAACTCAAAACCCATCCATTGCCTGGCCAGTTTTTTGGCCACCGCCAAAGTGGTTCCGCTGCCGGAAAACGGGTCCAGCACGACATCCTGTGGATTACTGGAAGTGCGAATGATGCGGCCCAGCAACTGTTCGGGCATCTGGCAACCGTGAAAGCCCTTTCGCTCCTTGAACGTGCCGGCCACACGGGCAAAGTACCAGGTATCGTGATCTGCGCAAAAACTGCGTGGCGCATCCTGCGGCCGGTAGATCCATGTGTTGTCGGGCAAGCGGCCTTTGGGGTTGGCACGCGCATCGGCATAAACCAGCTGGCGGGCCGACGGCACCCGCACCCGGGGATTGGCGGCGTTGAATGTGAAATCGTCAGGGTCTTTCACAAAGTGGAACAGGTGCGTATGCGAACGGCTGAACCCGCGGCGGCAGTTGACGCCAAAGGTGTAGTACCAGATCACCCAGCTGCGACCAGAGGTCGGGCGGGTAGCCGATCGGGTCATCCTCGAGCTCGCGCACCACATCGAAGGAGGCGTACTGACTGCACACCCCCCGCACCATCTCGCGGAGCATGTTCTGTTCTTCGGTGAAATCCAGGTCCAGCATGGGCTCTCTCTCGTTCTCGGAATCGGCGGGCAGGGTCATGGCGTCCACTGGTCGTCGGTGCGGGCCCAGGGGTTGTCGTCGGGGTCGGTCGGAAGGGCGATGGTGGCGGTGCATGTGGTGGTCACGGTGTCGCCGACCGAGAGGGTGATGTCGACGCCGGCCCA
>CAMYKF010000475.1 GCA_947258905.1 uncultured Pirellulaceae bacterium
GCTTCCGCGGGCGTATAATCCTTGACCGCCTCGATCACATCCTCGAAGTGCTCGGTGTGGTTCTTGATGAATTCGTGATCGATCAGGTCTTCCTTGATGATCACGTGGGCCATGGCGTTCAGCAGCCACACGTCGGTACCCGGCCGCAACTGCAAATGCTTCTCGGCAATCTCGGACATCCAGATTTCACGCGGATCGGCCACGACCAGTCGCGAACCGTTCTTCACGGCCCGCTTCATTTCCATGGCGATGATCGGATGCGCTTCGGACGTATTCGATCCGATCACGAACATCATGTCGGTATCGCGAATTTCGTCGATGGTGTTGGTCATTGCTCCCGCGCCAAACATTGTCACCAGACCGGCGACGGTGGGAGCGTGTCACGTCGCAGCACATTGATGTATGTTGTTCGTGCCAAACACGGCCCGCGAAAGTTTCTGCATCAGGTAGTTTTCCTCGCCTGTACAACGGCTGGAGGAAATAAAGCCCAGTGAATCGGCTCCGTGTTGTTCCTTGACCTTCAACAAGCCTTCGGAGGCGACTTTCAGGGCGTTCTCCCAGGTCGTCGGGTGCAGCAACCCATCGTCGCCGCGGACCAGCGGTTCGGTAATACGGTCTTCGTGATGCACAAAGTCGTAAGCGAAGCGGCCCTTGATGCACAAGTTGCCGTCGTTGAGCGTTTCACCGGGTTCCGGGCTGGTGACCTTGACCAGTTGCCCGTCACGCACGTGCAAATCCATCTGGCAACCAACGCCGCAGAAGTTGCAGGTGGTGCGAGTCGTTTTGGTCGCCGCAAAAGGCTGCTTGCCGCTGTCCAGCTGGATCAGGGGCAGTGCCTTCTTCTCCACCAGTGCCCCGGTGGGGCAGGTGTCGATGCAACCGCCACACAATTCGCAGCTGGTATCCAGCAGTCCCCGCTCGCCGGCGGTCGAGATCGTCGTCTCGCCGCCACGCCAGGCCAGTGTGATCGCGCTGACCGCTTCGACTTCATCGCAATAGCGAGTGCATCGGGCACACAGGATGCACAGGTCGGCATCGAACTTGATGTAAGGGTTTACGTCGTGGTCGCGTCCTCGACGCGGCGCTTCGACCGGCTCCAGCTTGACCACATTGGTTTTTTCGCAGAGCGTGCGCAATTCGTTTTCATTGGGCGACGGAACTGGCAAGCCGTTTTCATCCAAACGGTGGTCGGCCTCATACAGGCCGTACAACACCTCGCGATGTCGCTGGATACGCGGTGACTCGGTGGTGATTTTCATGTCCGGCGTGACACGCCATGCGCAACCCGGTTGCATGCGTCGCTGGCCTTCCACTTCCACCAGACAAACGCGGCAGGCACCGGCGGGATCCAGCCTGGGATCGTGACACAACGTCGGAATGTCGATCCCCTCGCGTTGCGCCACTTCGACGACCGTTTCGCCCATGCGGGCCTTGACGTTGCGGCCGTTGATCTCGATTTCAAAAGTGCCAGTGCCGATGACTTCGTTCATTTTTTCCCCGTGGAACGGAACTCATTCCGCTTGTTTTCGATTGAATGCCTCTCGCTGATGATAGCGCTGACGATCGTCAGATGCGCTCGGCGAGAAACATGTTTCCAGCCTTAATAATACCGGTTTCTTCCATTGTTTCCCACATCGAACCTTTCGCGTCGTGGAACATTGAACGGAAAAAATCGGTCAGTTTGCACGTCCCTTGCCTTTATCGGAATGTGACCGCCGAATCTCGTGACTGAATTTGGACACCCTCCCTCCGCGCCACGGGCAAGGTGTCCGATTCATTCCATGAGTGCTGGCTCGTTGGCAATGGCCCGTGCACCATTGTGCAAACAAAACGTCCACATCAAGGCTGCAAACAGGGCGGTTACTGCCAAACAGGGAACGATACCGAAGTTGGTGACCAGCCTGAATACACCCGCATCCGTATCGGACATAACTTCCAGGAGACCGATCGAAAAGAACACCCCCGACACCGCCGTGGTCAGACTGGCAAGGATCAGCAACGCTCCATTTGAATGATTTATCAAAAAATGATACCTCCACGCCGCGAACCACAAGAACAGGGCGCCGATGCCAATGGCGATAAACAGAAGGGTCGCTGTCGTGGAGACGTTCACCCACGTATATGGTGACTGAATCACCAGTATCGTCAGAGTCAGGAAGAACAGGACGAAGCTGTCTCCCGCGGCTTGTTGCAGCAACTTGCGGGCGGTTTGCTCGCGCGAGCCGATCCCGGCAAGCCAGATTCGTTCAAACGATTGAGGCACCGCGTAAACAAAAATCACCGCCGGCCCGGCCATCAACATAATGATGGCATACAAATGCATGATCATGGTGATCGTGTGATTGCCCCGGGCTGCAATCAGCAGAGTTAACCCGCCTGCGATGACGATTGCCAGGTTCAGGCAGCGCATCAAGGTCCATTTGGCAAATGGTTTTGTTAGCCTGCGAATCCGCAACCGTTGAGAAGCATTGTGGGCGCTTGAGACCGTGGCAGGCCGTAACCCTTTTTTAATAAAGGCGGGAACCGATTGGTCTTTTGATTCGATGGCTGAATCGAAATCGGCGTGGCGAATTGCCGACACCACTTCTGTTGGCCGGGTCGCCAATCTCCAAAACCGCCACAGCAACAAGCCACCACCCGCCAGCATCACGAATCCCGCCAGATCAAAGACGAACGCTGGCAGGCTGGTCAAAAACGCAGGCGTTGTTTTCGCCCATGCACGGGCAACAAGATAGACCAGACCTGACGATACCAACACAACAATCAGGACCGTGGATGCTTTGGCGAACTTCTCACCCAAACCCACGCAAAGCCCCACACCCACCAGCAGCAGGCACAGTCCGATCC
>CAMYKF010000476.1 GCA_947258905.1 uncultured Pirellulaceae bacterium
ATTAATTTTAGCCAACAGCCGACCCCAGGAACCGACCGGGGGCTTGAGCACGACCGGATACCCAATCGATTCGATCAGTTCCAGAGCGGCTTCCGGCGACACGGCCACATGGGAGGGAACGGCCGGTACGCTGTGTTGAGCCAGCATGGCTGACATTTCGATTTTGTCCCCGCAAATCCGGTTGACGTCTGCCCGGTTAATGCAGGGAATTGACCACGAATCCAGTATCGTGGCCACGGTTAACGACTGCGAATGACTGAGGCAGCGGTCAAACACCACATCGAATTTCCGCCACGGTTCCGGACGATCAAGGGACAAACGGGCAGTCCGTACATCAACGGGCTCCACTTCTGCGCCCTGCGTCTGCAACTCCTCCAACAGCAGTTTTTCCTCGACCCGAATACGCGAATGTAGCAACGCAACTCGCAAAGTCATGACTCCAGAAATTCGTTCAGCGAAGCATACGGTTATTGATCAGGGACGGCGAGTCGTCAATAGTTGAGCCCTGAAGGTCGTCCGCCTGGATTGTCTTTACCATTCACAATTCACCTTTCATGATTCACAATTTCATGCCATCACTGGCCTGGGCGAATTGTGAACAGTGAATTGTGAATAATGAACTGTGACGCGGGTGGCAACAAACCCCACAGCAAATCTCATGACACAACCCGAAGCTGAAAAACTGAAAGGACCGGGCAAGGGATCGCTGCTGGTCCTGTTTCTGACCGTGTTCGTCGACTTGCTGGGATTTGGCATGGTGATGCCGCTGCTGGCGATCTATGCCGACCAGTTCGCCATGGATGCCGGCGGCTGGACGATCGGTCTGCTGATGGCCAGTTTCTCGTTCATGCAGTTCATCTTTGCCCCGTTGTGGGGCATGTTGTCCGACCGCATCGGGCGACGTCCCGTTTTGATGGTGGGCCTGGCGGGCTCGGTGATCTTTTACGCCATCTTCGCCTACGCCTCATACGCCGACAGTTTGCTCTGGCTGTTTGTATCGAGAATCGGAGCCGGAATTGCAGGTGCCACCATTCCAACGACCCAGGCATACATCGCCGACACAACGACACCGGAGAGGCGTTCGCACGGTATGGCCCTGATTGGCATGGCGATGGGTTTTGGTTTTACATTTGGCCCCTTGCTCGGATTTCTGGCACTGCCGGCGGGCGAAGGCAACCCCGGTCCCTGGCCGGGCATTGTGGCGTCCGCCTTGTCGGCCGTGGCCTTATTGATGGCGGTCTTTCTGTTGCCCGAATCCAAGCCGCCGGGTGTTCAGGAAACGGCCCGCAAATGGCTGGATATCGCCGGGTTGCAGCATGCGCTCGCTCGGCCGTCGATGCTGATCCTGCTGGCCGGTTACTTCATCTGTGTGTTTGCCTTTGTGCAATTTGAAACCACGTTGTCGTTGCTGTTGTGGAAGAGTGAGCACGGCAACGCGCAAACACCCTTCGATTTTTCGTGGCGCAAGTTGATGCTGACGTTCGCCTTTGTGGGATTTGTACTGGCGATTGTGCAGGGAGCCATTATTCGCCCGCTCACCAAACGACTTTCCGATTTTGCGTTGTTGCAGATCGGCATCGCACTGGAGATCGTGGGCTTTGGCGTCTTGATGTACTCAATTCAGCAAGCCTCCGAACCCTGGATGTTCGGAGGACTGACAGTTATCTCCAGCGGGTTCGCTTTCATTCAGCCATCCCTGCACGCACTGGTTTCCAACTGGACGCCCCCTGACAGGCAGGGAGCTGTGCTTGGGTTTGCCCAAAGTCTCAATGCGATGGGTCGAATCCTCGGATCGGCCATCGGCATACCGTTGCTCAAGCAGAGCATCACCCTGCCCTACCTGTCGGCAGCTGGCTTGATGGCTGTGACCGGCGTGGCCATCGCAGCCGCCAGCCGCCTGCACGCCCGTGAAGCAGAATGACAGGACGGTTCCTGAACACGCTCCAGCCAAATCAGTTCGTGGCGACGCTGTGCACTGCCTGCTGGACGGCCTGCAACAACCGATCGATTTCCTCGATCGTGTTGTAGTGCAAGGCACCGATACGAACCATGCCGTCGGGTTCCAGACCCAATTGCTCGGTTAGCTGCAAGGCATAGTAATTGCCATCCCAGACGTAAATTCCCTGCCGTCCAAGCTCGCTGGCCAATTGCGGTGTGGGAACCGAATCATGGGTGATCGAAAACGTGGGATAACGCAGCGACAGGTCCGCCGGATCGTCAACGCCGTAGATGCGAATGCCGTCGATTTGTTTGAGACCATCCTGCAAACGGGCAGACAATGATTCCTCATATTCGCTAATCCGCGAATACGCTGCGGTCAATTTGCTGCGTCGATCCGCAGCATCGCCCGCCACCGGGCCGCCAATTTCGTCCGCGAGGTAATCGATGCAAGCCATGCCGCCGGCGATTGATTCGAAACTTTGCGTTCCCGTCATCCATTTGCCAGGAATGCTGGTCGGGGCCGGGCGGACCTGGTAGGCAAACAACTCTTCCAGCAGTTCACGGCGGCCCCATATCGTGCCCAGATGCGGGCCAAAAAACTTGTAGGCTGAACACGCCAGGAAATCGCAGCCCCAGGCGGCCACGTCCATCAGACCGTGAGGCGCGAAGTGTACGGCGTCCAGGAACGTCAACGCACCACAGGCGCGTGCCATCTTGCAGATCTCCTGAACCGGATTGATGCCGCCGGTGGCATTGGAAGCACAACCCACGGCCACCAGTCGGGTTTTGGGACCGAGATACGATTCCAGCTGGGGCATGTTCAGTCGGCAAGCGTCATTCGGATCGAAGTCAACGTAACGTACGACTGCTCCCGCATCTTCGGCTGCCATCACCCACGGC
>CAMYKF010000477.1 GCA_947258905.1 uncultured Pirellulaceae bacterium
AGCCTCCGGCTTGCCGATGTGTAGATACCAATGCCCGGGGGGAGGGTCAGGGGCTGAGGTATTCCAGCAAATGAAAACTTGCCACTAAATTCCGCGAAGTGCCCCCAGAGGGAGGGTGGTTTAAACTGGGTCGACTTTTGTTTTCTTGGAACAGCAATTGTCGTTTGCTGCACTAGCGCATTTCCTGGTTGGTATTGGTAGCGGTGGCTTCCAGCGCTTCCAGCCGCCGAGCGACTCGGACGGCGGCTGGAAGCCACCGCTACCTGTTGCACACCCAATTCAAAACGTTCTAGCTGCTCAATCTGAGCAGTTTCTGTGTAGTGCCGCACGACGCGGCATAAATGCAGGCGTGCGAGGCCCTTCGCACGCCAGCTTCGCATACCCGGTCGTGCAGGCCGAAAGTCGCACTTCGTGCGATGAAGAGCGAGGGCCTTGCTCTTCTACAAGGAGATCGCGGGGCTCAGTTGAGTAGCTAGTCGTCGTCGCTGTCTCCTGCCTCATCCGATTCCTTAAGCGCTTGGGTGGCCAGCTGGATCAGGGCCAGATTACGGGTGTTTTCCAGTTCCAGCTCCAAATGTCGTCTTTGGGCCAGCTCCATCATCTCGCGGGCCATTTCTATCTTGAACATCAGAGCCTGGTACTTGTGAATTGCACCCATACTGCGGATACGTTCCAGTTTTTCCTGGAGCGTGGTCAGACGCTCTTGCATCAACCTGGTTTCTTCCACGGTGGCCCTGGTTTCAACCTGCAGCTGTGATTGCTGGACCATATCCTCGGCAATCAGGACTTCACCCTTGATCTTCTCGACCTGCGCTTCCGCGTCAGCCACCGCTGCCTGGACCCGGGCCAATTCGGTTGACGAGACAGCCCCGGCTTCGGCCAGTTGCTGGATGCGTTCCAGTTCCTGCCTTTGAATCTGCAATTGGCGAAGCATCACTGACATCTCGCCTTGTTTTGACCTTAAGGCCAGCTCCTGCTGGCGGCGATCCAGGACCGACTGTTCCTGAAGCATGGTGGATTTGGCTTGTAGTCCGACGAGGTCACTTTCCAGAGCGTAGATTTCAGCCTCGATCTGCTGTACCGTTCCGGCTTCCACGGGAAATGACAAACCGATTCCGGCCAGGTTTCGCTGCAATTCCAGCAACTCCTCATTTAATTCGCGCAGTTCCAGGACCCCGCGTTCGCCGATTTCCTGAATCTTGCGGGCCTGGGCCTCGATTACCTGCGACTGCCATTTCCATGACTGCAGGGCCAATTCGATGCTGTCACGGGTAACGACTTCCGGGTCGGGACCAAATTTCAGAACCGTCTCTTCCGGGTCCTGCGCCAGAGTGATTGTGTTTGCCAGGCAAGCCGACAACATGACAGCGAAGGCCAGAGTGGATCGGCAAATCGTCAACGTTGAATATTTGGAGTTCATTTCAATTCTCGTACAAGACATCGGAAACCTCGTTGGAAGCCAGCATGTTACGTGCAACTGATTCGGCAGTCGTTTCCG
The DNA here is from genome assembly GCA_947258905.1 of uncultured Pirellulaceae bacterium. GTDB lineage: Bacteria > Planctomycetota > Planctomycetia > Pirellulales > Pirellulaceae > CAJQPP01. The sequence continues at coordinate 1,499 of CAMYKF010000477.1, forward strand.
GGAAACTGCGAACCAGTCGCTCAAGTTGTTCTCTTTCGTGTGCGGTAATCAGTCGGCGTTGCCAATCGGACATGTTCAGCAGCACGGACCACGCCGTGGCGTTGGACTGCTGGATGGCAGTCGCCGAGACCGTAAAACGCCGGGTCATTTCCAGTTCGTGCTGCAGGCGTTGCAGACGCCGCTCGGCAACGAGCAGTTGTAACTGCTGTTGCAGCAATTCGCGTTCGGCACGCAATTGTACGACTTCGGCGGCGACTTGTTCCGGGTTGAATCCGGCGACCGCAGGCGCTTCGGCTCCCTGACGCTGCCAGAGCCACAGAAAACTCCCGACCAGCAGTACCATCACTGCGCCAGTGACGATCTGTTGTCGTCGCGTGCGGACGGATTGTTGTCGCGCCAATTCCCGAACCCGGGAGCCGGAAATGGTTGTGGCAGGCGGACACAACGACTGGTCGGCGGCGGACAGCAACTGGTCGAGTGGTTTTTCCTGCATTGTCGTTCGATTCTTGTCAGTCATGAATCATCGCCGATTGCTGCATGAACATCGGGGCGATCCCCGGTCGTTTGCTGGAGTTTTTGTTTCAGCCGCTGGCGGGCTCGATGCAGGCGAACTTCGACGATGTTTTTGCGCAGCCCCAGCATCGAGGCAACTTGTTCCACCGGTGTTTGCTGGATGCCGCACAACACGATCACTTCCCGATCGCGGTGCGACAGCCCGTTGATCGCAGTCTGGATTTGCCGGACATCCGGCGTTGCGTCGTTGTTCGCATCCGATTGCATGTCGGGAGTTTCGCCCTTGAGGGTCTGGAACCGTGACTTGTGCTGCAGGTATCGTCGGCGGTGCCGTCGACACTGGTTAATGGCAATGGCGTATAGCCAGGTACGGATTTCCGAGTCACCACGGAACTTGCCGATCTTTTTCCATGCGGCCACAAACACGTCCTGCACGACGTCTTCACAATCGTGGTGCCAACCGAGTAACCGGGACACCAGTCGATGCACCCCGGGGCTTTCCTCGCCAACCCACTGGTCAAAGGCCGCGGCATCGCGCGCCCGCAATCGGTGGACAAGGTCCTGCCGATCAATCCCGGCAACCGCAGGCGACGAATTGTGTATGGATTCGGCGATCGCGGGATTCACTCGAAGTACCGGAACGATCATGGTTGGGTATCTGGTTACGGACGGTTAGTACCCCGATTCTGGCAAACTTACGGCCGAAACTGAAATAACAGGAAAAAAAGCGGATTGTCGCCTGTTGAGGAAGTGAGGGCAGGGAATGACCGAGCCAAAGATTCCTCGCTGTCGGCCCCCCCTCACCCGCCGCTTCGCGGCGACCTCTCC
>CAMYKF010000478.1 GCA_947258905.1 uncultured Pirellulaceae bacterium
GCAGCCCTCTGGTTCTGCCCTCCATGCTGCTGTGCGATTTTTCGGATCTGCGAACCGAGTGTGCGCGGCTGGCCGACGCGGGTTTTCGGGCTCTGCATCTGGACGTGATGGACGGCGTGTTTGTGCCGAATTTTTCATATGGCATGACCATCGTCGAGGCCTTTCGCCATGCGACCAGCCTACCGCTGGATGTGCACCTCATGATGACCAATCCGCAAAACTACATCCAGCAATTCCACGATGCCGGCGCCGACTCGATCACGTTTCACATCGAAGCCGTCGATGATGCCGCCAGGGCCATCCAGCGGATTCACGAACTGGGGATGGCTGCCGGCATCGCCATTGATCGCGATACTCCGGCGCCCGCTATTGCCGAAGTTGCCAGCCAGTGCGACATCGTACTGGTAATGACAATCAAGGCGGGATTTGGCGGCCAGACGTTCATACCGGAATTGCTGGGCAAGCTGGACGAAGTGCGTGAGATGGCTGGTGATCGGCCGGTGTTGCAGGTCGATGGAGGCATTAATCGGGATACGGTGGGCCAGTGCGTGCAGTCAGGAGCTGAATGGCTGGTAGTCGGATCGGGAGTATTCAAGTCAGAAAATTACGAACAGGCTCATCAGTCCTTGCTGGATCAGATGTGTCTGGACCAATCCTAGCGGGGCAATAGCAAATCATGTTGCGAATCTTTCTGGTCTTGCCAGGAGCGACTGATCTGGACTCACAGGGCCGCATCAAAGGTTCCCTGGACGTGCCGATGAATTCGGACGGCGATGCCCAGGCACGTCGAACGGCGGACGAACTGAGCGACGAGTCGATTGCCGTTGTCTATTGCTCACCCTGTCTGTCCGCGCGGCAAACCGCCGAGCAACTGTCGCACGACGGATCGATCAAGATCAAGGTGATTGAGGAATTACGGAATCTGGATCGGGGATTGTGGCACGGGAAACTGATCGAAGAACTGCGCGAATCGCAACCGCGTGTGTATCGCCAATGGTCGGAACAGCCGGAAACGGTGCGGCCGCCTGGCGGCGAGACTCTGGAAGATGCCAACAAGCGAGTTGCCCGAATCGTGCGCAAGATCCGCCGCCGCCACAAAAGCGGCTCGATCGCCCTGGTGGTGCCGGAACCGGTTGCCAGTCTGTTACGCAGTCAGCTGGAAAACGCCGACATCGGGGACTTGTGGAAAGTCGAGTGCCGCTGCGGCAGCTGGGAAACGATCGACGTCACTCCGGATTCTGTCGGGTAGTGTCCGCGTTCTGGACGGAAGACGTTGCTTCCCGGGGCCGGCCCCTGCCATTTGCAGTGGATGGGCGCGGGAATCGGCAATTCAGACTAAATAGGCAGCATCCTTGCCGGCCCGTAATTCTGAGCAAGCCCCGCCGAACAGCGACTGAACAACGGTAATTGTTGCGATTGAGGTGTTGGTGCGAGCATTTGCAACCTTGATTGGCTGACGCGATTCGTGGCACAATAAACCTGAATGGATTTTTATCCCTGCCCGTTGATCTCTCCCGAAAAATGTCGTTGGCGGAAAACAAGGTGAACGATCCTCACGCCCAGCGTCGGCCCAAACGCGGTGTTCCGGAAGGACTCTGGATGCGCTGCCCGGATTGCGGCCGCGCGATCTTTCGCAAGGCAGCCGATAAACGCCTCGGCATTTGCCCCGAATGCGATTACCACCTGTATGTGTCGGGTCGCACGCGAATCGAGCAGTTGCTGGATGAAGGCACGTTTGAGGAATGGGATGCCGGCCTGAAGCCCAGCGACCCGCTGGAGTTTTCCGACAAGAAGCCCTATGCCAAGCGTCTGGTCGCTGAACAGAAACGCACCGGACTTAGCGACGCGGCTCTCACGGGTACCGGAATGATTCGCGCCCGGCGCGTTGCCGTGGGGGTGACTGATTCGGCGTTCATCATGGGCAGCATGGGATCCGTTGTGGGCGAACGCCTGACACGGCTGGTGGAGCGAGCCACCGAACAAAATCTGCCGCTGATTATTGTCAGTGGTTCCGGGGGCGGTGCGCGGATGCACGAGGGGATTCTGTCACTGATGCAGATGGCCAAGGTGTCGGCCGCCCTGGCCCGGTTTGACCAGGCGGGCGGTCTGTACATTTCCGTGCTGACCCATCCGACGATGGGCGGGGTAGCGGCCAGTTTCGCATTGCTGGGAGATGTCGTGTTTGCCGAGCCCAAGGCCCTGATCGGGTTTGCCGGGCCGCGTACGATCAAGGCCACGATCCGTCTGGAATTGCCCGAAGGGTTTCAGACCAGCGAGTTTCTGCTGAAACACGGTTATATCGACCGCATTGTGCGGCGGCCGAATCTGAAGTCGGAAATTGCCCGCACAATTGACTATTGTGGAAAGTAGTCAATGCTTGCCGGGAACGCCGCTTGTGGCTGGCCTGAGATCCTAACCCGGTAACCGAACCACATGGGTATCTTCGACAAAGTCAAGGAAATGTTCACGGGCAGCGGCGGAGGCCGGCTGGACGTTTCTGCGCGTTTTGTTCTTGAGAAACAGGCCTTTAGCGGCACGATGTCCAAGTTCCGTGTGGCGCGGGAAATCGCCACCAACGAACGCAAGGGCCTGAAATTGCTCGATGACGAGAAGACGGCTCTGTTCAATGCGCGATTCAAGGGACTGAACAAGCCATCGGAAGGCGAGATCGGATTGGCGATCCGGCATCCGCGTGTTGTCGAGACCTATGACTTTGGCCTGACTACCTCCGGCCAGCAATATATCCTGATGGAGTACGTGCACGGACCCGGCCTGATTACGATCATCAACGACCGCAGGAAACGGGAAGCGCTTAAACCCAGTCGGCTGAAA
>CAMYKF010000479.1 GCA_947258905.1 uncultured Pirellulaceae bacterium
CTTGAAGTAGGAAGCGCCTCTGACGCAACCGAGATTCGTGTCGCTACGCAGACCGGTCAAACGGTAACTGCTCCTGCGGACGGCGGCGTTACCGTCCGCTTCCAGAACGAATACATACTGCGGCGATAAAGCTGCGATGTGTCTGTGGGGTGCGGATACGGGCGTGAAAAATTTGGCCGGTTGTTAATCTCCAGCCAGAGTCCGTCTGGATGGTACGGATAGACACTCGGCCCGCCGACTGTCCGGTCCAGCAAACCACTCACCGCCAGCGCGCAATCGCGAATCACTTCACCATCCAGCCGCGAACTCGGCCCGCGTGCGAGCAATCGATTATCCAAATCACGCTCCAGCATTTCCGGAGTGACGCGCGAGGATTGCTGCCAGGTTCGTGACATAACGATCAGTTTCAGCAACTCTTTCACGTCCCAGCCGGATTCCATGAACTCGACGGCCAGCCAGTCAAGGAGTTCCGGATGACTTGGATACTCGCCCTGGAATCCGAAATCCTCACTGGTCTTCACCAGACCGGTTCCAAACAACTGCTGCCAGAAGCGATTGACGGTCACGCGCGCGGTTAACGGTTGTTCGCGCGCAACCAGCCATTGTGCGAGTCCCAATCGATTCGCCGGTGCATCAGCGCCCACCTCTCCGAGAGCGACCGGTACGCCGGGAGCCACCGGTTGATCCTGCAGCGGCTTGTCATACTCTCCTCGCTCGAGCACATAAGCCTGCCGCGGTTCAGCCATCTCCTGCATGACCATCGTTGCCGGAAATGTTTCCGCTTCATTGCGTTTTCGAGTTGCGAATTCCAGTTCAGCGACCAGCTGCTTTTGGACCTGGCTGCCGAATTGCCTGATCAGCAAAGTGGTTAACTTGTTTTGCTGTACCTCTGTCCGCTCGTTTGCATCAAGGTTCAGCAAGTTCACAGTTTCCGGTGAAATTGAGGGCCGCTCGGAAACCGACAAACGGAACCTGCCTATCTGATGCGAGCTGCCCCACCGCTGAAACATTCGAATCCGGACGGTCGTCCCTGCCGCAACGGGCTCAGCCAGATCAAAAATGGCCGTGCGGTTTTCATTCCTGGTGTTGCCGTCAACTGCCCAGCCTTGTTTGCCATCCCGCTTCCCGTCAATCGCCTGCGCGACGTCATAGCCGTTCTGCTCATAGTCCGCCTGGGCCCGTTCGATGTTGACGGCCGCGAACTTGTCTGAATCGGTATTGCCAGTGTCGACAATAAATTCGGTCAGCACGAAATTGCCATTGGTTCCGCGACTGGTCGAACCGTTGGTCAGCGACTCGTGCTTAATCGCCTCCAGCCGGATTGCACGGATGTCACTGCCGTCGTCGAAGATAATTTCGTAATCGTCTGTCGGCGGATTCGCACCTTTCAACAGCACACTTTTGTCCTCCAGCAGCTCCACCTCGGCACCGTTGACCGACACGACCTGATCAGGCTCGATCGTTGCCCAATCGGGTATCATTGAAGAAAGTTGTTGCTCCCATTCGTCGAGCGGCAGATCAAGCGCTGACACACGATTCTGCAACTCAATCTCTGCATCCATTAACTTCGCCAGCCGTTCATTGGCCAGTGGAGACGCGACTGTTAATTTCGGATCAAAACCGTTGAGCCCCTTTTCCGGCACATTGTTGAAGTACGCAAAGAACTGGTAGAAGTCGGACTGGGAAACGGGATCGTATTTGTGGTCATGACAGCGGGCGCAAAGCATCGTCTGCCCGAGCCAGACTGTGGATGTGGTAACAACGCGATCAATCACGTATTCCGTGCGATACTCTTCATCAACGACGCCACCTTCGATGGTGATCGGGTGGTTGCGATTGAATCCGGTTGCCAGACGTGTCAGATCATCCGCATCCGGCAACAGGTCACCGGCCAGTTGTTCAATCGTGAATTGATCAAAAGGCATATTCGTGTTGAACGCGTGAATGACCCAGTCTCGCCACACCCATTGCGTCCGCTCGCGGTCATACTGATAGCCGCTGGTGTCTGCATATCTGGACGCGTCCAGCCAGTACCTTGCCATGTGTTCAGCGTAGGCATCGCTGGCCAACAGGCGATCGACCACTTTTTCAAAAGCAATCTCAAGCGGTGCCGGATCAGAAACAAATGCATCAACGTCTTCGTTGGTCGGTGGCAAGCCGGTCAGATCCAGCGTCACACGTCGAATCAGAGTCGGCCGGTCAGCCAGCGGGGCTGGCTCGATCTGCTCCTGCTGCACGGGCACTTCCGGCCGCCCGGGCGTTTGAAACGCCCAGTGCTTTTCGTATTCGGCTCCCTGCTCGATCCAGCGGCGAACAATATCCACCTCATCTGCCGTTAGCCGTTTCCTGCCTGAATCCGCCGGTGGCATCTGATCGCCCGGATCTTCCGAGAGAACACGCAGCAGTATCTCACTTTCCTTCACGTCGTCGAAGTCAAACACTTCAAAGTCGGTGGCGGACTCACGATCATCCAGACGCAAATCAGTCTCGCCGGCCATTTCGCTGTTTTGATCGGGCCCATGACACAGAAAACACCTGTCCGAAAGAAGCGGCCGGACGTCCCGGTTGAAATCAACTTCGTCTTGGCGTTCAGCATCGCCTGTCGCCGGCTTGCCGTTTTCTGCCTGCGAATTGCTTGTCAGCGCAACTCCTGGCAGGCCAATAATCACCAGCGATAGAAAGACAAAGAAAAACCGCACGGCACTTCTCGAAAATCAGAAACGGCTACAGAGTAGTATAGATCGAATCGCCGGGCCTGTGCGAAGGCGCATGCGGTGCGCAAAGAAAAAGCCAGCAGAAAAATCGCTGGTTTTTTTTGCAAGGTACCGGTGAGAGGAATTGAACCTTCGAGCGCCAGATCAATCAACCGGCCGCACCACAACCGGGGGGCTTCTTGTCCGATTCTCGTCCTCACCGTTTCTGTGGAGACCTCGATTACGATCACGATTGCGACTACGACGAGGATGGGTGCGGATCAAAGCTCAACGTTCCGCAAGCGCAAGGCATTACTGATCACCGACACGCTGCTGAAACTCATAGCCGCAGCCGCGATCATGGGATTTAGTAACGCTTTGAATCCGAACAGTGGCACCAGCACTCCTGCGGCGATGGGAATACCCAATGCGTTATAGGCAAAGGCAAAGAACAGGTTCTGTCGAATGTTGCGCATTGTGGCGCGACTGAGATGAATCGCCCTGACGATACCGTTCAAATCTCCGCGGACCAGGGTTACGCCGGCGCTTTCCATGGCTACGTCCGTGCCGGTTCCCATAGCGATGCCCACGTCGGCAGCAGCCAATGCCGGGGCATCATTGATCCCGTCACCCGCCATGGCGACGCGACGCCCCTGTTGCTTCAGTTCCACTACATATTGATGTTTGTCTGCCGGGCTGACGTCGGCCTGTACCTGGTCGATTCCCAGCTGCTGACCGACATGTCGGGCGGAACGTTCATTGTCGCCCGTCATCATCACGATCTGCACACCCAGCTTGTGTAACGCTTCGATGGCGGCCGGTGTCGATTCCTTGATCGGATCGGAAACCGCCAGCAGCCCGGCCAGCGTTCCATCGATGGCTACGAACATCACCGTGTGTCCCGCGCCTTGCAATTCAGTCGCAACGTCATGCAAGACATCGCGATTGCCAATTTCGCGCGTAGCGAGCAGTTCCTGATTGCCGATCAACACCGAATGGCCCTCGACCTGACCCGTCACCCCACCTCCGGTGATCGAATCAAAATCGCTGACATCGGGAATCACCAATTGACGGTTTCTTGCTTCCGCCACGATCGCGCTGGCCAACGGGTGTTCGCTGCTGGATTCCACGGACGCTACCAGTTGTAACAGTCGGTCCGGTTCAGGAACCCCCCCGGCCCCCCTTTGAAAAAGGGGGGATTGGCCAGACTCGTCCGCCAAAAGCACGTCCGTCAACCGCGGTTTGCCCGCGGTCAGCGTGCCGGTTTTGTCAACGACCAGCGTGTCGACCTTTTCCAGCGTCTCCAGAACTTCCGCATCGCGGATCAAAATACCTTCCCGGGCTCCGCGGCCCACGCCAACCATAATCGAAATCGGCGTGGCCAGTCCCAGCGCACATGGACAAGCGATGATCAACACGGCGACTGAGTTCACCAGAGCATAAGCCAGCGATGGTTCTCGTGGCGACCAGATCGCCCACACCACAAAGGTAATCACGGCGACCACGATGACTGCGGGGACAAACCAGCCTGCCACGGTATCGGCGACTTTTTGAATCGGTGCCCTGCTCCGCTGCGCACCCGCCACCATATTGACGATCTGCGACAGCACCGTTTCGCTCCCCACGCGTGTCGCCCGCATGTGGAACGAGCCCGTTTGATTCACGGTCCCGCCGGTTACTTCGTCACCGGATTGTTTGCTGATCGGCAACGGTTCACCACTGATCATTGATTCGTCGACCGCGCTGTTGCCGTCGACTACCTCGCCATCGACAGGAATCTTGTCACCGGGTACGACTTTCAGCACATCGCCCCGCTGCACCTGTTCCAGCGGGATCTCCGATTCGGCACCGTCACGAATCACTCGTGCGGTGGGCGGGGCCAGCGACATCAGTTCGCGAATCGCGCTGCTGGTTTTGCGTCGGGCCCGCAGTTCCAGCACTTGCCCCAGCAGCACCAGGGCAATAATGACGGCCGCTGCCTCGAAGTAGACCGCGACGTGGCCATGTTCGCGAAAGGCCTCCGGAATCCAGCCGGGAATCAGCAACGCCACCGTGCTGTACAGCCACGCCGCCATTACGCCCACGGAGATCAGTGTGAACATGTTGAGATTGCCGGTGCGAATCGATTGCCAGCCGCGAACCAGCAACGGCCAGCCGCACCAAAACACCACTGGCGTACTCAGCAGAAACTGCAGCCAGCGTGAAACGGGCGGACTGATCCACCGATCCAGCGGCACGCCCAGCATCGGCAACATAGCCAACAGAAAAACCGGCACCGACAGAACGACCGCGATCCAGAATCGCCGCGTCATGTTACGCAACTCTGAATCGTTATCCGGTTCGGCAGTCACGAGTTTGGGTTCCAGATCCATGCCGCAGATTGGGCAGCTGCCAGGTCCCACCTGCTCGATTTCCAGGTGCATGGGGCAGATGTAAATCGCTTCGGCCGCTTCCTTTTTGGAAAGCGAGAGCGTCACCATCTGCGCGGGCTCAAGAAATTTCTTGCGGCAATGCTCGCAGCAAAAGTACCACGTCTGCCCGTCCTTTTCGCAGGACACGGCCGTGGCCGGATCGACGGTCATGCCACAGATTGGATCGATAACGGATTGCGAATCACTCATGACGCTGGTTCCAGCTGCTGCGAAGGTGCCTGGGCGGCAAAACGCGTATCACTCAGACCCGCGTCAAGCTTGAATTCGAGGAACCCGCAGTAGACCACAGGGACCACAAACAGGGTGATCAGTTCCACGACCATCCCGCCAAACACGGGAATGGCCATTGCTCGTGCCACATCCGCACCGCGTCCGGTAGCCAGCAATACCGGCAACAACGCAATGATGGTGGTGAATGTGGTCATCAGGCAGGGACGAATTCGTTTCAGTCCTGCCTCCACAATGGCGTCGCGAATATCGGCAGTGGATTGCAAACGCCGTTTTTTCAGAACCTGATCGATATAGGTCGCCATGACCACGCCGTCGTCGATGGCGATACCGAACAGCGCGATAAAGCCAACCCACACGGCGGTGTTCAGTTCCACACCGCCGATTGCCAAAGCAATCATACCGCCGCCAAAGGCGACTGGAATTCCGGCGAATACCACGAAGGTCAACGGCAGGCGGCGGAACTGCAGGTAGATGATGAACAGGTTCAACAGCAGCACCAGCGGAATGATGATCATCAACCGCCGGTTGGCTTCGATCTGGTTTTGGAAGGAACCAACCGGTTCCAGTTCAAAATTTCCGGCTGGAAATTCCAGTTGCCCGCTCTGCCGCGCACCCGCCAAGGCGGCCATCACCCGGTCCACCGTTTCCAGTGCACCGAAGCTGCCGGCCGGTGCAAACGCAACGTGGGCAACGAGTCGCGCATCTTCGCTGTTAATCATGGCCGGACCCCACAGATGCCTCATCGTTGCCAGCCTGCCCAGCGGAACGACTTCGCCGGTGTTGGTGACCACCGGCAGCATTTCCAGTTCTTCCAGATCGTCGCGGACATGGCGTTGATAACGCACCTGAATCGGGTAGCGTTCACGGCCCTCTACCGTCGTGGTGGCGTTCAGTCCTCCCAGCGCAACTTCGATCACCTCGTTCACACCGCGTACCGTCATGCCGTAGCGCGCGGACTCGGCACGATTCACCTCGAATTCCAGATAAGGCTTGCCCAGTACAATATCGGGACTGACGGCACCGGCATTGACCAGCGGAAGCTGTTTGAGATAGTCGGCCACAGCGGTAGCGGCCCCGGACAGCCCCTCGAGATTATCTCCATACACCCGAACCGCCATCGACGCCTTGATGCCGCTTTGCAGCATCACTACCCGTCCCTCGATGGGTTGAAGTTCATCAGCCATCGTGATGCCGGGCAACGTGGCCAGATCATTGATCTCTTTCCAGATTCTTTGCTCTGTCATCCCCTCACGCCACTGGTCGCGGGGTTTGAGCATCACGTAAGTTTCGATCATGCCGGCCGGTGCCGGATCAAGCGCCGATTCGACGCGACCGATCTTGCCCAGCACGTTTTCAACTTCGGGAATGTTCAGGATCATGGCGTCCTGCGTCTGCAGCGTTTCCATGGCCTGCGACAGACTGGCCGCCGGATACAGGCTGGGCATGTAAAACCAGCTGCCCTCGTCCAGGGCAATCCAGTCATCAGATTTCAATCCGGTCAGGGTGTGCTTGAAGTCAACATACGTTTGCGAGCGGTTGAAGTCGGCCCCCAGCTGACGAGCCAGTTGTTCAAACGGATACAGGATCGTGGGCAAACCGAACCATGCACCGATCCCCAGAAAAATGATCAACAGGGGAATCGCCAGAAAGGCTTTTTTGAATCGCAAAAATGTCCGCAGCGTCGGCTCGTACAGATAGTTAACCGTGCGGGCCACCAGGTTTTTCTCGACCGGTCGCATCCGCTCTCGCAACAATAACCAGATCACCAATCCGCCCAGCAAGCTGAGGATCAGCGTTACGACAAATGGTTCGATTTGAAGTCGCGCTGCGAGATGGTCGATCTGTTCCGGCCACACAAAACTGCACAGCCCGGCGACCAGCCCGCCAAACACGATCACTGCCAGGGTAGCCCTCCAGCCCTTGCCTCGTGGGTTTTTCAGCAGCAGCCGGGCCAGCGGCGGAACCAGCATCACCGCCACCAGCAGGCTGGCGACCAGTGAATACGTTTTGGTCCAGGCCAGCGGCGCAAACAATCGATGATCGCGTCCGGTCAGAAAGAACACCGGCAGGAAACTGATGACCGTCGTACTGACTGCTGTAACAACCGCAGGGGCCACTTCGCAAGTCATGTCAACAATCCGCCGCAAACGTCCTTCCTCACCATCAGGCCTGCCCTCCGATTCCCAGTCAGCGACACCGCGGAAGATGTTCTCGGAAATGATGATGCCCATATCGACCATCGTGCCGATGGCGATGGCGATGCCAGCCAGCGACATGATGTTGGCGTCGACACCAAAAGTGTTCATGGCGATAAAGGCGATCAACACGGCGATCGGCAAGGTCGTGGCAACGACCAGGCTGGCGCGTAAATGCAGCAGGAACAGCACGATCACGACGACCGTGATGGCGATCTCCAGCGCGAGAGCCTCACTAAGTGTGGCGATCGTTTCATCGACAAGCACCGTGCGGTCGTAAATGCCGCGGATACGAATCCCCTGAAGCTCGTTTTCCAGCAAGGCGATCTTGGCCTTGACCCGTTCGATCACTTGCCGCGGATTCTCGCCGTATCGCATCACGACGACACCACCGACCGCTTCGCTGCCGTTGAAATCCAGAGCGCCACGACGAAATGCCGGTCCGATTTGCACGACGCCCAAGTCGCGGATGGTGATCGGGATGCTTTGTTTGGTGGCAACGACCGTCTGTTCAATTTGCTCGATGGTTTCGGCATCGGTTTTTCCAGCGCCGATAAAGCCAAGGCCACGCACCAGCAATTCCATTCCGCCAGTTTCCAGCGTCTTGGCGCCCACATCGATGTTGGAGTCACGCACCGAGCGGATGACCTGGGCCAGCGTCAATTCATGAAACCGCAGTCGATCCGGGTCGATATCGATCTGGTACTGACGGACATAGCCGCCAATCGATGCTACTTCCGCAACGCCTTCCACACTTTGCAAAGCGTACTTGACCACGTAGTCCTGGATACTGCGCAGTTCTGCCAGATCCGTGCCTTGCGGTGGCGGCTGCAGAACGTAGTAGTAAATCTGTCCCAGCGCGGTGGCGTCGGGTGCCAGTACGGGACTGGTGCCTGAGGGCAACTGATTGCCGACGGTCGACAGTTGTTCCGAAACGCGGGACCGCGCCCAGTAGAAATCCACATTGTCGGCGAAGGTGACCTGTACGAAGCTGAAGCCAAACATGCTTTTGCCACGCACACTTTCGGCGCCCGCGACCGATTGCAGTGCCACTGAAAGCGGATACGTGATCTGGTCTTCCACATCCTTGGGACTGCGACCCGGCCATTCGGTCAACACGATGACCTGGTTTTCACCGACGTTGGGAATCGCATCGATAGGCACTTCGCGCAGAGAGTGCACCCCATAGGCAATCACCGCAGCGGTAACCAGGAAAACTACCAGCCGCTCGCGGACGCAGAAATCGACAATCGAGCGGATCATGGCAGGAATCCCTCGTCGTTTTCACCGGGAGCGTTCATTTTGGGCAAGTCCATTTGTGGCAGTTGCATTTTTGGCAACGCTTCCGGGACTTGCGGTTGTGGCCGGGGCGCAGCAGCAGTTGGCCCGCCCTGCAATTTGGCAAGGTACTTGTCGGGCTCTTTGAGCAGCGCGTCGCGGCAGCCGTCACAACACAGAAAAACCGGTTGATCGCCGATCATGACCTTGAGCGGAGTTCCCATGCCACCCAGGGGATAGTCAGCCACCGGGCAAAATTTCTGCGATTCTGCCAACACACGGTCCTCGTCAGACAGTTGGGCCATGGCTTCGGCAATGTCGTCCAGTATTTCAGGATCGATCTCTGGTTCGGAGCGCTGATCGAGAATGGCAAAGTACTTTTCCGGATCACTAACCAGCCGATCACGACAACCTTCGCAACAGATAAACACGATTCTGCCCTGCACATCCACTTTGAGCGGTACTCCCATCGAGCCGAGTGCAAACTCCGTGACCGGGCAAATCTCCTGCGATTGGGCCAGTTGCCGGTCTCCGTCGGAAAGCTCCGAAAACGCTTCTTCGATGGCGGTCAGTTGTTCGGGTGTTAGTTCCTTAAGCGTTTGGTCCTCGGGCACACCTCGCGTGGGATCAATCAATGAAGGCTTGCCTGCCATGTTAAAGGCGGCGTCCAGCGTAAATGGAGCGTTAACCACCACCATCTCGCCCGGTTCGATACCCGAAATAATGGCTACCTGGTCGCCGACGATCTGGCCAATGTTGACTTGCCGGAACTCGAAGCGCCCAGGTTCTGTTTCCACGTAGGCCACACTTTCCACGCCAGACATCAGCACCGCACTACGCGGTACAACGACACTGCCCTGCCGCGCCGGTTGCCACGACACATAACCGAATTCCGATGCAGGAACCAGGTCTTCGCCACAAACCGGGCATTGTCCGGGCTGGTCGCTGACGATGTGAGGATGTTGGGGACTAATCCACTTGTCGGCCAATTGCGGATCGTAGAACTCATCGAGGACCTCACCCGCTGCCGTAACATCGATCTTCACCACAGCCTGGGCGAACTCACCGATGCGAATCAAACCCGCTTCGTTGTCGATGATGACACGAACCGGAATGGTCTGGGTACGCGAATCAATCGTGGGAGAGACAAAAGCCACACGTCCCTGGAACTCGCGACCAGGCAGCGACTGCATGGTCACCGCAACGTTTTGGCCGTAACGAATCAGAGCAGCGTCCTCTGGAAACAATTGCAGCATCAGCCAGACACGTGACAGATCAACCACTTCAAACAAGGGCGTGCCTGTTTCGACATACTCGCCCTCCACGACCATCTTTTGGGTCACGGTACCGCGAATCGGTGACACGATCCGGATGCGGCTGTTGGCGACGCCACGACGCTCGATCTCATTCACCTGGGAATCGGGCAAGCCCAGTTCACGCAATCGTTGACGAGCTCCTTCGTAGAAACGCTGATTAAAATCGACAACTCGCTGACGCGCGGAATCGTCTGTGTCCAGCGCTTTTTTTGCTTCCAGCAATTCAACCTGCGCCGAGTACAGTTCCTGCGAATACAGCACGGCCAGGGCCTGGCCCCGGGCCACCTCGGCGCCGGTGAAGTCCACTAACAAGTCCTCCAGGCGACCGTCGACCCACGCGGTAATGGTGGCTTGGGAAGTTTCGTCTTCACTGATGCGCCCCAACGCTCGAACGGGCCGGACCAGCGGGACGGTGGCTGCCACAACCGTCTGGATGTTGGCCAGACGACGCGATGCAGGGTCGATCGTCAGGCCGTAAACGTCCTTGGAATCACCGGAAGTCTCACGCGCCTGAAGCTCCATACCGCAGACCGGACAGCGGCCGGGTTCCTTGCTGGGCGGCACGCACAGCATGGGACAGACGTATTCGAAATTGTCGTTAGCCTGCGCTGTTTCGGTCGTTGATGAGTCGGCCGACGTAAACCATCCCAGTCGCTGGGCGTATCCAAACGCAAATACGAGCAACACGATTACCGCAACGGCGATTACAGGCTGGGCAAACAGCTTGAACCAGGTGAATAAGTGATGCAGCCGCAGGCGACGCGAGTTGCTGGCCGCCTGTGCCGGCGCCTCAGTGACCGTGTTCGGGGTCAATTCAGAGTTTGTTTTGGTTTCACTCATGGTCCTGTCCGATGGATTGCATCGAGGTTCGCGATCAAAGCGCAGCAGTCCGCGCGTAACGTAACGGAATGGGAATGGTCAGTGCGCAATATTTAGTCAACGTCAGCGCGTACCGGTGTTGTCGAGAATCGACTTAACAGAGAAATCGCGAGAGCACGGCGCACGTCTGGAGCGCCGAGCGACCAGAGCAGGACTGCAGTGCTTCTCCAGCGGCTGGATGAGCGGAATCTGGTTCCATCGACAACGCGTCATGGAAGCAGACCGTGAGATAATTCAGCAACTCGATTGGCGACGACTCGTTCACCGGAGGAACGGTCAGCGGGACCGCCGGGTGTTGCTGAACTTCACCACATTGGCAGCCATCACAGCCGCAACTGGCATTGGAAGGACCACAACAACAGGAGTCAGACGTTGTCGCGGCGTTGTGAGAACAGTCCGTTGCGTCCACCTGAAGATTCGAGGAGGCGCACATCGTCGCGCCGGCAAACGCCACTGGCGGGATGCCAATCGCCAACATCGCCATCCATGCGGCGATAGTTGTGGGCAGGTTACGAGTTTGACAGAGACGCAACATATCAGTGGCTAATCCGGTCAGAGGATTGGTGATGGTCGTCACCACATCGTCAATTATACGCCGAACAACGGCTGTGGAGCGATGGAAATTGACGAGTTGCTGTCTGAGCCAGATTGCTGCGGAAAAACGGGGATTTAACGGTCCGAACCAATTACCTCGAAAATCCGTTGCCGGGCCTCCCACTTCAAATGGCCACCCGCGCACGCGGCAAATGACCTTGAGCCAATTTGCGGATCGCAGCCATAATCCGCGCTGGACTTCCAGCCGATTTTGACATGAACGATTGTGAACGCGACTGCCACCTGCGTCGATAAGCCAGGCCTTAGCCAGACTCGTTGCGACGTCCTGCACGTAGGAATGCCCAAGTGCGGCAGTTCGTTTTTGCAACAGGTCGGATTTGCGCGGCACCCGCAAATTGCTCTCGTCTGGGAGCCCGGTCCGCAGTTGTACTTCGAACTTCGCGACCATGTCGCTTCCAGCAGCTTCGACTTGCCGGATTACTCGCGGCGACTGGCCGGGTTTGTGGACCGCAAGGTGGCAGAGTGCCGCCTCAAACAACAGCCGTCGACTTCCGCTACGCCCGCAGGGTCCGCCACGGACTCGCGAGTCGTGCTCAGCTTTGAGGGATTCTGCGGTCCCATGCACACCAACCGCGACGACCGTCTGCTGGCCGAGACACTTTATGCACTGACGGGTCCCGTCAAGGTAGTTTTCGTGATTCGACAGCAGTACAAGCTGCTGTATTCGATCTGGGCACAATACGTCAAGGAAGGAGGCCGGCTGGGCTTGCGTGACTTTTTGACATCCGACCGCTCCCCGGCCCAACCGCAAAATTCAGAACAGAATATTTTTCTGCGCGTGCAGTACGATCGCTATATCGAGCATCTAATCGGGCTGTTTGGCCGCGATCAGGTGCGGGTACTGCTGTTTGAGGATTTTGTCGCGGACTACGCGAAGTTTATGCGGCAGTTGTACGAATTTCTTGAAGTTGATGCCGATAAGATTCCCCCCAATGCCACGGTGTGGCGTGGCCCGAATTACTTTCATGCCAATGTGTTTCGGATGCTTAATCGCATCAGCACGAACAAGCACCATGCCGGGTTGTTGCCCTATGGATTTTTTCTCCGTTATCGCCGGTGGTTTCAGCGGCGCGTGTTTCCCAGCCGCCGCTGGAATCCATCCACACGAATGGATAGCCGCCGCTTCGTGCCGCATGTCGTACAGCAGCAGATTCAGATCTCCAACCGGCGACTGGGCGAAATGCTGGGGCGTGATTTGGGTGATGTGGGCTATGCGGTCTAGAGGTGGTTTCAAAACGGCAGGCGAGTCCCGACGCGCCGGGAATCGTTTTGCTGTGTTTTCCCGGTCTCGGAGAGACCGAGCTAGTGCAGGAACCCGGTTTTGAAACCACTTCCAGACTCTGTCCCTTAATTCGTCGCCCCTTTTTTTCGGTTTACTATTCAAGCAAGTTGTGACGCGCGGGTGCAATGCAAAGTTTGATAAAGCGAGCCTTCGCTGATGGAGTTCAGGCGGCGCGGCAGAATCGGATTGCCGGCATCGCGCTGTGGATTTTTGGCTGCGCGATCATCGCCGGCTATTATCTGGTTCCTGCGTTTCACGAGGTGCTTGAGCAGGTGGCCGAGTGGAAGGCCCGCTGGGGGTTCCTGTTCAGCGCCATATCCACCGGTTTGTTTGGTGGACTGATCCCATCGCTGATACAAATGCTGGTTCAACGGAAACAGCCGGTCGATCAGCCGCAGCATGCGTTGTCCAATACCTTGTTTTGGGCCGTCAAGGGCATTGAAATTGATGCGCTGTACCGATTTCAGGCCATGTTGTTTGGCGATAGTGCGCAATGGCAAACGATCGCGATCAAGACGTTTGTCGACCAGTTTCTGTACGTGCCAGCGTTTGGACTGGTCAACGTGATTCTGTTTTATCTGTGGCGTGACTGCCGGTACGACTGCGGCGTATTGCGAAGGAAACTGGGGCGACACTGGTATCGGGAGCGTGTGCTGCCCGTGCTGATCGCCAACTGGTTTATCTGGATTCCGGCGGTCGTCCTGATCTACTGCTTTCCACTGGCCCTGCAGCTGCCGGTGCAGAATCTGATTCTCTGTTTCTGGATTTTGATGCTGACATTTTTGACCCGCAAGCCGGATGTTAAAACCTTGTCGTGATGCCCATCAGGAAGGCGTCTTCCAGGGCCTCCTCTCGAGTGTCATTTTGGAATTCGAATTCGCGGGCAAACGCGTAGCCAATTTCCGCCCGAACGGTTTTGCCAAATGCCCGCGCGATCGGTGAACTGGAAGCCGGTCGTGTCTCCCACCCGGCGACAACCCTCCAATCACGATAGGTCAAACGGTCGTCGATCATGCCGGAGGTTTCATACGCCCACGTCGTGCCGTTGATGGCGGCGCCAAGATAGGCCCAATGTTGACGTGATCCGTTTTCCGAAATCAGGTAGCTGACCCTGGGACGCGGAAACGTAAGATCAAATTGCAACTCCCGCTTCGGTTGACAGATTAAGCCGATCGCGGGGATCACCGGCAGGTCGTCACGCCCGGTGGCCACGACGCCAAAGGTCCACTTCCATGCTTCGCAGCGCTGGTAGACACCGAGTACGCCGCCGCGAAATTGCCAGGCATCGCTGGACTGGTTCTGATTATCAGTCGCCATGCCAGCGCCCAGCATGGCGAGGATCGTCCAGCGATTGTTGATGGGACGAATCCAGGTCAGGCCAACCGAGTATTCGAACAAGTCGTTGGGCATGTCAAATTGATCAGCTGCAAACAGATTGGTGTAGGCAAATCCGAACTTGACCAACGGAGGCGGCGTGCCAAACGGACCCAGCAGTGGCAACATGGTGTTGACTTCGCTCGTAGCCAGGCCCGCATCACCGGCAATCCACTCGGCGCTCCAGCCAACAGGCGGACGCCGTGGCGGTTGAAATTGGTTGGTCGTGCCAGCATGCGATTCAGCGGATTGACCCGCGCAGGGGGAAACCGAAATCCACGCGACAAGAAGAACGATCGAGAAAAGAAGCGGTATTCGCATTGCATCCGTGCAAAAAATCAAAGGCGTCGGAGTCAAACCGTAATGCGGACGCAAGGCTAACTGAGGATGCAAGCAGATGTTGCTATCTAGATCCTGGCGGTAGTAACGCCGGGCAAACCAGCCGTCTCTTCCAATTGTCGGTCGGCGATGCAGCGTTCAAACAGGGTTTTTAGCCGTTCCCTGTCGATTTGGCCGGGTGAACCAATGGCGACGATGCGAGTGGTCGGCGTTTGATCATGCCATGGTCGTTCCGGGATCATCTCACATCGTCGCCCGACGACCTGCAGCACCGAACGTTGATCGGGTGTTTCGCCGGAATGAACGACGCCCTTACAGCGGTAAACGCCCGCAGGCAGTTGTGTTTTGACCATTTCCTGCAGCCTCGACAGTGACATCGGCTGATCCGTCTCCCAGGACCAGCGATCAAACACAGCTCCATGGTCGCTCGATGCCTGTTCCAGGTGCTTTTGCCCATTGGCTTGTTGCGGATGGAAGCGACCGACCCCCAGCAGGATTTCCAACGGCACGACGCAGTGCGAAGTTTCGACAATACGCACGCGATTGAGGTGGCTGTCGACCCAGGCTCGCACACTGGCAACCTGCTCGTCTCCCGCTAGATCTGTTTTGTTGATGATTAGCAAGTCGGCAAATCCGATTTGCCGCAAATGCTGCCGGGATCGGCAACCCCGCTGGCTTCCAGCAGAACATAGTCGACCGGCTGGGGCTGCTCCAGTAACCGATCGATTGCTTCCACCAGATCGTCGCGAACCTGGCAGCACACGCAACCGTTGGCGAGGCTGATCATATCGTCTTCGACACCGACCACCAGGTCTGCGTCGATATTGATGGCGCCAAAGTCGTTGACAAGGACGGCCACACGTAGCCCGTGGTCTCCGGTGAGAATTCGATTGAGCAACGTGGTTTTTCCGGCGCCCAGAAATCCGCTGAGAATGGTTACCGGGATGGCGGAATCGATCTCCCCGCTTTCTTCTTTTTGCTCGTTCATGGATCAATGGCCCCGGCGGCTAACCGGAGAGACGGTGGTGTACTGAGTGACTGATGGTTGTGTTACAGGCCAGGCATCGTCGGAATGGCGGCCTCTGACCTGCCGGACTATTACTTGTCAGCTTCGCTGCGGACTCCGCCACGTGAATCGATAAGGTCCTGCGTCTTGATCTTCACACCCTCTTCCGGCCACGTGCGCATCAAGGGACGGTTGGCGTCAGCTGGATAGAAGGTGTTGGGATCGATTTCCATGTCACGCAGGAACTGTTCCTGTTGTTCTTCGCGAGGCAGCTTGGGTCGCGGGATTTCGATCTCATCCGGAAGTTGTGCGCCGCCGGCAGCCAGTTCACGCGGATCGGGCGGACTGACGCTGGCGTGCTCGGGCCGAACCGCATAGCGCTGCCAAATCGCGTCCTTCGTTACGTTCACGACGGCCACATCGGGACCACCCCACAGGAACAGACCGGGCCAATGGGCGCGGATCTGGGCAGCTGCCTCGATGTCGAGTTCAGCATTTTGCTCGTAATGGCAGATCATTCCAACTCGCGGATTGATCTCTTTCATGCAATAACCGGCCGCGTAATAGGGCGTGTGGTAGGTGTCCACGATGTACGTGGGAATCTCCACGGGAATGCCGAACTTGATCGCCTGCAAAGCCATGTTGTCCAGCTGACCTTCGGTGATGAAGACATCGCAACCCTTGGCGTATTTAATGGTCTTTTCATCCGGCCGGCCGTCACCGGTCCAGACCATGGAGAGTCCGGCTTCTTCCCAATCCAGCCGGTACGCGCTGGCCCCGTCCTTGACGTGGGAGCGCGGCCAGTGCCTTACAGTGACACCATCCTGGTCGTAACAAATTCCGTTTTCGTCTCTCCAGTCAAATTCGTTGACTTCAAACACATATCCATCGCCAATCGGGCAGTGGTCAAAGTTCTCCAGGTGCCACACCATGGATTCCTTTAGCTTCTCAATCATATGACGCGTGCCCAGATCGGGGCGGGCCCCCGATGGACCGGTTACTCGCATGGGTGTCCAGCCCCCAAAGGAGGCGCGAAACGGGAACAGGTAGGACAGATCGTGGTAGTGGTCGACATGCAGGTGGCTGATGAAGATATCGTTGATTTGCGGAACCGGAACCTGCAGGCCAAGAATGTTTTTGACCGAGCCATTGCCCAGGTCGAAAAACATGCGTTTGGGAATGGTGGTCCCGTTGCCCAGTTCAACCATGATGCAGGTACCCGACTGGGCCAGCGTGGGCGGCCACGGCGTGCTGCCCGGAAAGCAGATCCGCATCTCGTTTTTGGCGAGCACTTCCCCGGGCGGAAAGAAGTTTCGGTTGGACACCGATGGTGTGGGCCGGTAGTACTCAGGCAGCGAGATTCCGTATCCCGGCGGCGTGCCGTAGGGGTTTTTCGGCTCATCTGGCATTGTCCGGGCACTGGCCGCCGCTTCACCAGCCGGTACACCAGCGGCAGCTGCCATGGCGGCGATTCCGCCGCCTTTCAGCATGTCACGTCGACCCATTCCTGACGTTTCTTTTTTTGAACTATCTGACATCACAATGCTCCCTCGGTTCAGATTTTTAATGGACTGGTTTCCGGCCACGCGAGTCGTTTCCCTGCATCCAGCCGCTAGTCGCTTCTTGTTCGTCGTCGCTTCAGGCTTCGCGTAACGATTTGTTGCACGACGGCCGAAATGGAACGGTTTTCGTTTTCGGCCCGGTCCGTCAACTGCTTCAACTCCTCTTCGGTCACCATCGTCACCACACGATTCCGCCGAACCAACTCCACCGGACGTGGAGGCCGGCCCCGTCGTTGGAGTTGCCTCCCCGGATTTGTATGCTGTTTCATAAGATGGACCCGAAAGCCCTAACGGTTTGCGCGTCAACCGTCAACAAATCGTTCCTCGAGTTGTATTTGCTGGCAAAGTTATCATCTGTAATTTATGCTGACCGCGACGCGGGCAACATCAAGAATTCGCAAAACTTAACAACCGGTCATTCCCCTATGCTGGATCCCTCAGTGGTCTACGTCATGCAGCGGTCGTTCACGGACTTCGACGAATGTGCTACCGATGTTCGGCAATGGAACCTTGATCTGCGGCAGCTCGACTGTGGGGCATTTTCAGGAAACGTATTGCAATTTGGTGTCGGAAATGCCCACATCTCGGAAGCTCGTTTTGGCAGGATGCTGATCCAGTCCGGCTTGCCTCCGGCAGGTTTGCGAACCATCGCAATCCCTGCGGTACGCGATACGCGATTTGTCTGGCGCAACCAGAAAATCACCGGCGAAGATATTCTTGTGTTTCCACCGAACGCCGAGCTGGATGCAGTTTCCACACCGGAATTTCATGTGTTTACCTGCTCGTTTCCCGCCGACACGCTTGAGCAGGCAGCCGAGGACCTGCAATTGGGCAGCCTTACCGAGGTGCTGGGACCGACCGAAGTCTTTCGTTGTGCGCGAACTCGAGTTGCGGCGGTGCGAAGATGCTTGCAACGCGCCTGCCAGGCCGTGCGTGGCGGCAGTCACATTCCGGGCGAAACGGAATTATCGATCGTTATCTCCTTCGAATTACCTCGCCTGCTGTTGATGGCGATCGCCAACTCTTCCACCGTGCGTCGCAGGCCACCGGGTCGCAAACGAGATCACGCTTTGAGCCGTGCTCGTGACTACATCGATCAGTTCGCCGACGAGAGCATCCAGGTGGGCGATTTATGCCGGGTTGCCGAGGTCAGTCAACGCACGCTGGAATATGCGTTTCTCGAACGATATGGCGTCACTCCAAAGTCATTTCTTGTGGCCCTGCGGCTTAACAACGTGCGACGCGACTTGCGTCGGGCCGATCCCGGACAAAGGATTGCCGACATCGCTAACCGCTGGGGATTCTGGCACATGGGCCAGTTCGCCGCCGACTACCGCAAACAATTCGGCGAGTTGCCCTCACAAACGCTGGAGCGTGTGTTGGCGAGATGTTGTGCGCATAATTAACCACCTCAGGCAATGGATATTGCGAATTTTTGATGTCGACCTGACGGGCCAGTCGTATGCTGACTTTGAGATTTCGAACAGGTCGGCCTGGTGACATTAAGGCTGCATGAGCATTTAACGTAAGACCTAATATTGGTGGAGTAGAAATATGGCAAAAGCAAAATCTGGAATTAGTGTGGCCGCCATACTTTTGGTCACGATCGGAGTTGCGATTGGTTATGGGATGGCGAACCTTCA
>CAMYKF010000480.1 GCA_947258905.1 uncultured Pirellulaceae bacterium
GCTCGCGGCCAGAGGCGGCGCTCGTATGAAACTACCCCAAAATGGCACGGTTTCTTGATGATCAGACTGGCCGAAACAGTGAATCCTCCAGAGGCGGGCTGTAAGCATTGAACGTCGAACATCGAACGTCCAACATCGAACGTCGAATATTGATGACGCTACGCTTTATCGATTTTAAAACAAGCAAACAGCAGCCTGCGACGAGCCCTTCGGTTGTGAGCTCTGGGTTGAAAAACTCAGGGTCGAACGACTAAGCCGAATCGAATTTCCAAGACTAGGTTCGCTTTGCTCAGTGTTTTTTTTAAAATTGACAGAATACATTATTCGATGTTGGACGTTCAATGTTCGATGTTCGACGTTCATCTTTCAAAACAACCCTGCACGATATAAATGTAACCCGTGAATGTTTACTAATCAACTTAGCACTTATGGCCTTTGTGCCCTTATCCGCCATCACCCTGGAGGGCCAGAAACCGCCGGGCCCTTCCTAATGCCATCAGCGGAAAATAGTGCCGGTAAAGGTTGTAGTTGATCATGAAGGCACGACTGAGCTCGGTTCCCTGTTGGAAGTTTTCAGCAGGATCCGGCACACTCAAATTTACGCGTGCGCCCACACCATAGCCCGGAAATCCGGTGCCGGTATATTGAGGCTCCTGCCAAGTTCCCATTTTCTGCCGCGCCACCAGATAATCCACGCCCTGTTGGATGGAACTCCGGTAGTCGTCGGCGCCCACCGCTATCAATGCCATTAGCGCCCACCCCGTTTGTGAGGCTGTACTCGGTCCTTTTCCCCGCAAAGCATCATCCATATATGACCCGCAGGTCTCACCCCAGCCGCCATCCGCATTTTGATGGACAAGGATCCAATCGGCAGCTTGGGCCACATACCCGTCTGTCATGTCTTGCCCTACCGCTTCCAAGGCGGGTAGGACCGCGGCGGTTCCATAAATATAATTGACGCCCCAGCGCCCAAACCAACTGCCGTCCGGTTCCTGCTCCGCCCGAATAAAGTCTACCGCCCGGCGGACAACAGGATTTGTCAGCTTCATGCCCAACAGGCCGAACGCTTCCAAGACATGCGCAGTCACATCTACACTGGGGGGATCCAGAGCCTCGCCAAAATCGCAAAATGGAATTTTAGTCAGGATGGCCTTGTCGTTATTTTTATCGAAGGCGGCCCATCCGCCGCTGCGGCACTGCATTGCAATGATCCAGTCTTTTGCCAGCTGAAGCGCTTCTTGCAGCCTGGCCGGGTCCTTGTAAACAGGAAGTAGACGCGCCAGGACAATCAGCGCCACCGCGGTATCATCGATATCAGGGTAAGCAAGATTGGCCCGTTCAAACGCCCAGCCCCCCGGCTTTACACCTTTGACTTTTACCTGCCAGTCACCGGGTGCTTTAACTTGTTGCTGAAGTACCCACTCAACTGCTCGTTGCATGGGTCGGGATTGAGGGTAGTCCTGTTCGCAGTCCAGCATGGCCGTCAACGCCCCCAATGTTCCACCGGAAGTCAACACGCCGCCGGCCGCAGTCCCGTATCCTGCCTTGCCCGCCATCCACGTAACGATGCGATGTTCCATGGCAATGGCGACCGGCGCTCCCTCGAAAATCGCCGAACTGTTGTTGAGCATTGCCGACACCATGGCCACCGGTCCGGCCTGGGAAGGCGGGGTCGAGAGTTGTTGACCGACAAACCCCGGGTGATGCTGGCTCGTGGAGGCAGCCAGGATTTCGGAAACCAGCGACGCCACATCGCTGCGCGGTCCCGATTCCGGATCGGGCCACGCTTCCAGCAGATCATCCGGTGAAACCGCAGGCCAAACCGGACGTTCACGAGCGCCTGCTGCGTGCAGATATTCTCGCAGCAAGTCCGTGACCGATGCTGCTTCCTTCGCAAATCGCTCCGGATCAAAGGCCTGACACAGACTCTCGCTGCGTCGATCCAGTTCATTGGCAGACGTTGTCGACATTACCTGCCTGACAAAGACAAACACAAGGGCAAGGACAAAGACAAGGACGTATGGCAGCAGGATTGATCAGACAGCATAGTCGGCCGGTTATGGGGTAACCAGCCTTCGCCGCCACGCGGAACGACTCTTCGTGCGACCGGCGAAATCGGAACAGATCGAAACGCACCGTTTCCCATGATGCGTCAGGTCAACCAGCGGATGCTGCGAGCTCGCTGAAAATCGATCGACCCTGCCGCGGCCCTGGACAGCGCATCATTGCGCAAACTTGACGATCCCGCGGCGCGCAGCTTTTCTTCGAGTTGCGGTCTTCCCTCTCCCGACGCGATAGCCGCCGCCAGCTGGTTATCGATCAATCCGACCTCGAACACACCGATCCGACCACGGTAACCGGAGTTACGGCATTGGCTGCATCCAGCAGGTTCAAACAGCGTGGCTGGACAATCGACTCCCGCCTCGGAAAATTCCCGCACTTGCTCCTGCGACACTTTCACCGGTCGCTTGCACTGGTCGCACAAACGCCGCACCAGCCGCTGGTTGACGATTCCAGTCACGTTTTCCGAAATCGAGCGATCCTGCAGGCCAAGGTCCCGCAATGCGACGATGGTCGAGGCAACATCGCGAGTATGCAGCGTCGACAAAACGTATTTACCGCTGCGAGCAGCCTGCATGGCAATCGTCGCGGCCTCTTCGTCACGGATTTCCCCCACGAACAAAATGTCCGGATCCATCCGCAACATGGTCTTCAGTCCGGACGACATTGTGATCTCATGTTTAACGTCCACATTCATTTGACGAACAAACGGCACCGCATATTCAACAGGATCTTCGATCGACACGATGTTACGATGTTCG
>CAMYKF010000481.1 GCA_947258905.1 uncultured Pirellulaceae bacterium
CGTGAAGAGCACTGCATTGGGAACGGCGGATTTCGGCGATCCGCCAATCGTTCCTGGAAACAGCGCCATCAGTCCCCTGTTTCAGTTTGTGTCGGGGGAGGATCCCGATTGGCTGATGCCGCCCGAGGATGCTGGCCAGCGACTGAACGAGGAACAGATTTCCATTCTTCAGCGCTGGATCGACGAAGGAGCCGATTGGCCGGAAGAGGCGGCCAATGAACTGAACCTGCAACTTACGACCGATCATTGGTCATTTCAGCCGATTGCCGATCCGCTACCACCCGAGGTTGATGTCGACACGCTGCCTGAATTCCCGCTACGCAACGGCATCGATCAATTTGTGGCGCAGCGACTGGCCGAAAACGAACTAAAACCATCGGGACCTGCCGACAAGGTCTCGCTGATCCGTCGGGTCTATCTGGACATGCACGGTCTGCTGCCGACGCCCGCACAGGTGACGGCCTTTTTGTCGGACGATTCGGAACAGGCGTATGCCCATCTGGTTGACGAGGTGCTGGGCCGTCATCACTACGGTGAACGCTGGGCAAGACACTGGCTGGATGTGGTGCGGTTTGGTGAATCGACCGGTTACGAAGTAAACCGGGATCGGGCCAATGCCTGGTACTATCGCGACTATGTCATCGACTCGATGAACGAGGACACGTCGTATCGCGATTTCATTATCGAGCAGCTGGCGGGCGACGCGGTGGCGGTGGACGAAGCCACGGGTTTTCTGTCAGGCGGCCCCTATGACATCGTAAAGAGTCCCGACATCAACCTCACGTTGATGCAACGCCAGGATGAACTGGCCGATTACGTGAATACGACCAGTACCGCCTTTCTCGGATTGACGGTGAGTTGTGCGCGGTGCCACAACCACAAGTTTGACCCGATCCTGCAAAAGGATTACTACTCGTTGCAGGCGGTCTTCGCAGGCGTGGAACACGGCGAGCGAAAACTGCCGGGCCGGGCCACTGCGGATGTTACAGCAAAACTCGGACAGACGCGGCATGAATTGAACGCACACGAGCAGCGATTTGAACAGCTGCGTGCCGAGGCTCCAGCGCCGCAGAGGGTACCAGCCAACCTCCTGCCGATGGTCAATGGCGAAGGTAACACCGATTCATTCGATTCGGTCACGGCAAGGTTTGTGCGGTTTACCGTTGACCGCACCAGCCAGCTGGAACCGTGTCTGGATGAACTGGAAGTCTACTCAGACGAAAACGTGGCGCTGGCCTCGTCGGGCGGCGTCGCCACTTCGTCCGGTAACTATGAGGGTAATCCAAAACATCAGCTGCCACACGTTAATGACGGACGGTACGGCAACGATTTCAGCTGGATTTCCGATTCGACTGGCAGTGGCTGGGTGCAAATTGAATTTCCTGAACCTGTGGCCATCCATCGAGTCGTTTGGTCACGCGATCGCGAAGGAACCTATGCGGACAGACTGGCCATCGGTTACCACATCGCCGTTTCCAGCGACGGCAAGCAATGGCAGGAGGTTGCCAGTTCATCCCGCCGCCAGCCATTTTTGATTGACGGCAAGGAACCGGAAGACGCTTTCATTGCCCGCTTGCCTGCGGACAAGTCGGACGAGGCGACCCGGCTGTTTGCAGAGATCCGCCGGCTTCGCAAAATGATCACCGAACTGGACGGTTCCATTCCGGCGGGCTACGTCGGCAAATTCAAGGAGCCTGAACCGGTCCGTCGTCTGTACCGCGGCGATCCAATGTCACCGCGAGAAGAAGTGGCACCTGATATCCCGACCGTCATGGGCTCGTTGGGCATGACTCCGGAAACTCCGGAACAGACCCGCCGCTTGCAACTGGCAAAATGGATTGCCTCGAAAGACAATCCGCTGACGGCGCGCGTCATTGTCAATCGGGTCTGGCATTATCACTTTGGTACGGGGCTGGTTTCCACGCCAAGCGATTTTGGCAAGAACGGCGCGCGGCCCACGCACCCCGAGCTGCTGGACTGGCTGGCAACACGCTTTATGGGAAACGGCTGGTCACTGAAATGGCTGCACCGTGAAATTCTGTTGTCCAGCACGTACCGGCAATCGAGTCGGCCACGCCCCGAAGCTCTGGCTCGTGATGCCGACTGCCGGCTGTTGTGGCGTTTTCCACCGAGGCGCCTGGAGGCGGAAGCAATTCGCGATTGCGTGCTGCAGTTATCGGGTAAGCTGAATCTGAGAACCGGCGGACCCGGATTTCTGCTGTTCCGGATCAATCGTGAAAACGTGCATCACTATTTTCCGCTTGAGGAGTTCGAGCCGGAGCACTTTCGCCGCATGATCTACATGACCAAGATCCGCCAGGAGCAGGACAATGTGTTTGGCGTCTTTGACTGTCCCGACGGAGGTCAAACCATTCCTGATCGCAGCCGTTCGACCACCGCCTTGCAGGCCCTGAATCTGCTCAACAGCAAATTCATGCTCGAACAGTCCGGGTTTCTCGCGGATCGATTGCAACAACTAGCCGGCGATTCCGTTGAAGATCAAGTGCGGCTGGCGTTTGTCCATGCATTCTCGCGGCAACCATCGGCCGCCGAGCTGAACGACGCGCTGCAGTTGGTCCGCGAGCACGGCTTGCAGGCTTTTTGCCGCGCGTTGTTCAATGCCAATGAGTTTTTGTTTATGAGCTAATCTCCATGCACCCGGGAATTCGAGCACGTTTTTTGCTGAATCGACGGACGTTTCTGTCGCAAACGGGCACCGGTCTCGGCAGCATCGCGCTCACCCAGTTGCTGGCCGCACAAAATCTGCTGAACGGAGCCAGCGAAGACGAGTCACCGATTCGACCCGCTATCGATCCGCAGAACCCCAACCGGGCCCGCTCGCCACATTTTCCGGCAGCGGCCAAAAACGTCCTGGTGATCTTTTGCGCCGGTGCCTGTAGCCAGGTCGACACCTTTGACTATAAGCCCGAATTGATTCGCATGCATGACAAGCCGCTGCCCGGCGAGAATGTCATCACGTTTCAGGGAGGGCAGGGCAGTCTGCAAAAGAGCCCATGGGAATTCAAGCCACGCGGTGAAAGCGGCAAGATGGTCTCCACACTGGTGGATCATCTCGGCGAACTGGCTGACGACATGTGTTTTATTCATTCGTTGACGGGCAAGACGAATACTCATGGTCCCGGCGAGAATTTCATGTCGACCGGATTTACGCTGGACGGCTTTCCCAGCATGGGCGCGTGGGTCACCTATGCTCTGGGAAGCGAAAACGAAGACCTGCCGGCGTTCGTGGCTATTCCCGATCCACGTGGCAAACCCCAATCCAGCGTTAACAACTGGGGACCGGGTTTTCTGCCAGCTGTGTTTCAGGGCACTGATTTCAATGCGGCCTCGCCGATCCGCAACCTGGCACGGCCCGCGGGGATTTCCTCCGCCAATGATCTGGCGACTCGTGAGTTAATAAAACGGCTGAATGAGCGACACCTTGCCCAATTCCCCGGTGATACCGAATTGTCGGCGCGGATTGCCAGTTACGAATTGGCGGCCCGCATGCAATGAAGATTGACTTGAGACTTCTTCGGCGCTATTTATCTGCGACCTAACAGCCGGTGTTACTTAAAGAACTGTGGAATGTCGTCCTTGGTTTTGGGTGAGGTTGATTCCATGTGGCGATGAATCAGCCATTCACCGTCTTCGCGCATAAAAATCGCGGTATAGATTCGCTCTTCGACAAAGGCCGGCACCTTCGCGCCTTCCCGCGGTTCGCCGGTGAGCGTGCTGCGCCCGATCATGTAAGCGATATCGCCATGTACTTCGACGTCGAGTACATCCAGCTCAGTCTTAAAAAAGTATTGCGACATGCCGGGCGTGAAGGCCGCGCCGATTTCTTCGCGTGATGCCTTGATGGGGCGACGCATGGAAATGACCCAGGCATCTTCGGTATAGGCGGCTTTAAAGGCTTCCGGGTCAGCCGAATTATACGCATCGATTACGCCTTCCAGCTGAGCCTTCATCGCTGCCTCATCGGCCGCATGGCCGCCTGCAGAGGCCGG
>CAMYKF010000482.1 GCA_947258905.1 uncultured Pirellulaceae bacterium
GCAGATGGCGAATTGCGATGAAAAGTTCAACCGGGCTAAACATGGCCCTAATTCCCGCACTTATTCATAACGCAGCACTTCTGCCGGTTGCACACCGGCTGCCCGCAACGCTGGATAAAAAGTTGCCAGTGCTGCAAGAACCAGAACGATAACTGAAGTCGCTGCCACATCAGCTGCCTGCAGATCGGAGGGTAATGTGGTCAGGTAATAAAGGTCCGCCGGCATGAATTGGAAGCCGAATAACTGCTCAAGTCGCGGCGCCAGTGTGTCGATATTCAGCGATACCGCAATACCGAGTGCGATACCCAGGAAAGCACCCAGCCAGCCAATCAGGGTCCCACGACCCTGGCTACCCACCCTCTCAAGCCCCTACGCAGCAAACAGGAACTGCGTAGAATGTGTGATTCGATTTCCGGAGTCATCGGTTACTCTATGTCTGCCACGCAACAGCAAATAAACGTTCACCAGTTACCCAACGGATTGACGCTGGTGGGCGAAATCATGCCGTGGCTTGAGTCGGCGGCGTTTTCGTTTTCGGTGCCGGCAGGTTGTCAGTACGATCCTCCGCAGCGCGCCGGCCTGGCCAATTTCGTTTGCGAAATGGTGCAACGCGGGTGCGGCAAGTTGAACAGCCGGCAATACATCGAGCAACTGGAATGGCTGGGCATTGACTACAGCAGCAGCGCCTCGGTGTATCACACCCATTTCAGCGGCGCCATGCCGGCCATCCGGTTACACGAGGCGTTTGACGTCTACGCCGACGTGCTCCGCAATCCGGTGATTCCGGAAGATCAGCTGGAAGAAGGCCGCATGGTGTGCTACCAGGAAATCCGCTCGATCGAGGACGATTTGGCGCGCCGCGTGATGTTGAAAATTCGGCAGCGGCAATATGGCGATCCGCGTGGCCGCTGGAGTCAGGGTTCGGTGGATACGGTGTCTTCCATCACCGTCGATGACATTCGCGATTTCTTTCGACGCTTCTACCAGCCGCATGGACTAATCGTCAGTGTGGCCGGTAACTTCGACTGGGACACACTGGTGACGAAAGTGGAATCGCTGTTTGGTGACTGGACCGCCAATCCGCCTGAGGAACTGCCCGACTCGGGTGCCACCGACGGGACGTTGCATATCCCCTTTGAGAGTCAGCAAACGCACATCGGCGTGGCTTGTCCGACGTTGCCCTACCATGATCCCGATTATTTTCTGGCACGGGGCACGGTGGGCGTGTTGAGCGATGGAATGAGTTCGCGATTGTTCAGCGAACTGCGGGAGAAACGCGGTTTGTGCTATGCGGTGTTTGCGTCATTGCATTCGGTGTTGAATCAGGCTTGCATCGTCAGCTATGTAGGAACCGGCGCGGATCGGGCTCAGGAATCGCTGGACGCATTGATCGAGCAACTTGTCCATCTCCGCCATGGCGTGACCCAATCGGAACTGGATCGATTAAAGGTACAGATTCGCAGTTCGCTGGTGATGCAGCAGGAATCCAGCCGTTCACGAGCGGGTTCGATTGCCGGTGACTGGTTTCATCTGGGACGGGCCCGTACGCTGACCGAAGTGACCGAGCTGATCAATGGGCTGACGGTGGACAGGATCAACCAGTACGTTGCCGATCATCCCTTGCAGGATTTCAACCTTGTTACACTCGGCCCCGAGCCTCTGGAATTAAGCCATGCAGTATCATCAGCATCAGCTGGATAACGGATTGCAGGTTCTGGCCGAGTGCCATCCCGGCGCGCACGG
Organism: uncultured Pirellulaceae bacterium; assembly: GCA_947258905.1. GTDB lineage: Bacteria > Planctomycetota > Planctomycetia > Pirellulales > Pirellulaceae > CAJQPP01. Next base: position 1,744 of record CAMYKF010000482.1, read on the forward strand.
CATGGCTTGCGGATTCTTTGTGCGCGCCGGAGCCCGCGATGAGCCGTCGGAAATGGTCGGCGTGAGTCATTTTCTCGAGCACATGGTGTTCAAGGGCACTCCCCATCGCACGGCCGAACAGGTCAATCGCGAGCTGGATGAAATGGGCTCGCACACCAATGCCCAGACGGGAGAGGAAAGCACGATTTATTACGCGCGGGTGTTGCCTGATTTTCAGTCGCAAATCGTCGCCCTGTTGTCGGATATCATGCGACCGTCGCTGCGCGAAAGTGATTTTGAAACCGAAAAAAATGTGATCATTGAAGAGATCATGATGTATGACGATCAGCCGCCCTATGGCGGCCATGAAAAGATCATGCGGGACTTCTTTGGCAAGCATCCACTGGGGCAATGTGTGCAAGGCACGGTCGATACGGTTAGCAAGCTGACGCCCGGGCAAATGCGGGACTATTTTCAGGTGCGTTATTCACCTGCCAATATTGCACTGGCCGCCGCCGGCAATGTGGACTTTGATCAGCTGGTTGCCGACTGCGAGAGGTTGTGTGGCGACTGGGAAAAGTTCGATGCGCCGCGGGATATGGCACCGGCTACCTGTCACACCGGTTTTGATGTGATGCACAAGCCGGAATCGACTCAGGAGTATCTGTTGCAGCTGGCTCACGGTCCGTCATCGCAGGATGAAGATCGCTTTGCGGCCCGCGTCCTGACGACCATCCTCGGTGACGACAGCGGCAGCCGCATGTACTGGGAGTTCCTTGATCCGGGGCGTGCCGAAGCGGCCGGGATGGGCAACCACGAATATGACGGTGCTGGTCTGGTCATGACCTACATTTGTTGCACGCCTGAGGAAGCGCAGTCCAATCTTGAGCGAATTCGTGAATTGCAGGAACGGGTTCTGAGCGAGCCGGTAACTCAAAAGGAACTGGATCAGGCCAAACGCAAAATCGCTGCTCACATCATTTTGTCCAGTGAACGATCGGACAGCCGCATGTTTTCGGTGGGCGCGCAGTGGTTGAAACAGCAGGAGTTCAAATCGCCTGCCGAAATT